>NZ_WXWO01000062.1:0-2605 GCF_009904845.1 Vibrio sp. V38_P2S17PM301
GACCCCAATTGGGACGGTTGCCCACGAATGGTTTATGGCACATCAAGCGATGGTCAACGTACGAGATTCTCAACGCGTTGCCCTCGACAACTGGCATCACACGTTTGATGGCGCGCTCGGCATCGCCTTAACCGACACCATCGGTATCGATGCGTTTTTACAGGATTTCAATTTACGCCGGGCTCAGGCATACGCAGGTGTACGACATGACTCAGGATCTCCGTTTGACTGGGGTGACAAAATGATCGCTCATTACCAGAAGCTGGGAATCGATCCAATGAGTAAGATGCTGATCTTCACTGATGGTCTTAATTTCGACCGCGCGCTGGAGATTTGCGAATATTTTGCTGGCCGAGCACAGATCAGCTTTGGTATCGGTACGTTCTTGGCCAATGACATGGGGGAATGGCAAAACCGTCAGGGTAAAATCTATGAACCGCTTTCCATGGTCGTAAAAATGGCGGAGTGTAATGGCTCACCCGTTGCTAAAATCAGTGACGAACCCGAGAAAGCTATGTGTGAGGATTTGTTTTTCCTAATGAATCTCAAACAGCGTTTTGGCTTGCCTGTCGATCTCGACAAAGCCATCGGCACACTGAAGTCAATGAAAATAAGCCAGCACAAATTTCAAAGTGTCGCCTGATAAGTCGCACTACTCCAATGAAAAAGCCAGTGTCGTTGAGCACTGGCTTTTTACTAGCGACTATTTAGTGATGTACAAATCACGCGTATAGCGCCGCTCAGATGCGTTGTGGTCGCTGTAGCCACCGACACGTGTCTGTTTTAACACTGAACGGGTATAGAAATACACCGGAATTGCGGGCATCTGATCAGAGAAAATCTGCTCGGCTTTCTGGTATAGGGCTTTACGCTCCGCATCATTGGCCGCATAAGTGGCGTCTTGCAACATTTTATCGTAACGCTCGTCATGCCAACCGCCGTAGTTCATGCCCGAAGAATCGAAGTAAGACAAGAAAGTCGATGCTTCGTTGTAGTCTCCGATCCAGGCATAACGGGCTACCTCAAAGTTCTTTGACGATAGTTCCTGCAGGAACGTTTTCCATTCCTGATTTGCTATCTGAACATTGGCACCAAGGTTCTTTTTCCACATCGATGCCATCGCAATCGCCAGCTTTTTGTGTGATTCGCTGGTGTTATACTCCAGCTCGAACGACAAAGGTTTATCTTTGCCATAGCCCGCTTCCGCCAGCAATTGTTTTGCCTGTTTATTTCGTTCAGCTTGCGTCATTTCGGCCCATTCCAGTGTCGGCACATCAAACCCGGCCACGGCAGGCGGCGTGTTTGAGTACGCAGGCAGTTGCCCCATCCCCAAAATGCCATTTACGACGATATCGCGATCAATCGAGTACGCCAGTGCTTTTCGTACTCGCGGATCATCAAACGGCTTTCTACTGGTGTTGAACAAATAGTAATATGTGCCCAGCGATGGCATGGTGAGCAGTTCATTCGGACGCTCTTTCTTGATGGTTTTGTACAACTCCAACGGTACCGTTGAAGTGATGTCCACTTCTCCGGTACGGAAGCGGTTGTATTCCGCGTTTTCGTCCTGAATCGGCAGATACGTGACTGTCTCGATCACAGTTTTGTCGTTGTTCCAATACGCAGGGTTGCGCTTGAGTACCACACGCTCATTGATGACCCAAGTATCCAGCGTATAAGCACTGCTGGTCACGATGTTTTCCGGTTTGGTCCAGTTCTCACCATATTTTTTCACGGTCGCTTCCGGCAGAGCAAAAGTACTCTCATGCGCTAGCATCTTGGTAAAATAAGGTACAGGCTTGGTCAGCGTGATCTGAACGGTTTTATCGTCTAACGCTTTCACACCCAGTGTATCCGGTGATTTCTCACCTTTCGTGATTTCTGACGCATTGACGATACCGGCCAGCTCCAGATACCAGGAGTATGGCGCGCCAGTTTTCGGATCAACAATGCGCTGGAATGCAAACACAAAGTCGCTGGCTTTGATCGGCGAACCATCCGACCAGTTTGCGTCACGCAAGTGGAAAGTGTACTGCGTCGCGTCTTCTGAAACGTCCCACGTGGTGGCTAAGGCTGGGATGATATTACCGTCTAAGTCCTCACTCACCAAACCTTCAAACATATCGCTGATAACACGGGAACTCGAGGTGTCTGACGACATCGACGGATCCAGCGTTGGCACTTCATCACCGTTACCTCGAGTGATGGTTTGGGTATCTGCCAGCATGACGCCTGCTGGCACTTCCGCCGCCCACGCAGGAGATGAAACAAGCACTGCCAAGCTACTGGCCAGCAGTGTTCGGGTAAATTTTTGCATCTGATTTCCTTATACTTAAATGGTTAACGGGCAGAGAGCCAGTCACCTATCGGCCGAATTCAGCTCCGGCGTACGTCTCCAGTTCCGCACTGACATCCTAACAGTGTGAATTGAACACTTTGTTATAACGTGTTTTATCACCGGACTCTGGGAGCTAAGTTAAGGTTTTATGAATAACTCATTGTTATTTATATTGATTAGAAAATATCAATACGTAGAAAGGAGACAGGAAAGAAAAAAAAGTATCCACCGGCATAGCCGGTGGTTTTTCATATGCGCCTATAAGGC
>NZ_WXWO01000029.1:0-87068 GCF_009904845.1 Vibrio sp. V38_P2S17PM301
GACTTGCATGTGTTAGGCCTGCCGCCAGCGTTCAATCTGAGCCATGATCAAACTCTTCAATTTAAGATTTTGTCGGCTCAATGAATACTGAACATTACATATAGTAATGTTTGAATTGACTGTGCTGAGTCCGAAGACTCAATGGTCACTTCGTATCATTGAAACCTTAGTTGATGTCGAAACATCAATTTGGATTATCATCAACGAGTGCCCACACAGATTGATAGGTTTATATTGTTAAAGAGCTGTTGTTTTTCGCTTTCGCTCAAAACGGACGGCCATTTTAGCGAGATAACTTTAGGTGTCAAACACTTTTTTCGTTATTTCTTCGAAAGTTAATCACTTAACTTTCAGACCGATTTGCTGCCTGCTGATTCAGCCGGTTTCCCGTGGCAACGGAGGCGCATTATAGGTACTTTAGAAATGAACACAATAGAGAAAATAAAAAAAACACGACTTTTCTGTTCGTTCGTTTACGAAATAGCCACAACGAAGAAAAATCCGACAAAAAAGGGGCTTGGCAGCCCCTTTTATTTTCCAAGTTGTCGTATTTAGTCCTGATGCGCGATGATCTGGTCGTTACTGACAATCAGTTTAACTTTCTTATCCGGTACCACTTCTCCGGCAAGAATCGCTTTGGCCAACGGGTTTTCAACACTTTGTTGAATCGCACGTTTCAAAGGACGAGCACCGAATACCGGATCAAAACCGACTTGCGCTATCAGCTCAAGCGCTTTCTCAGAGATCTCCAGCTCAAAGCCGCGCTCTTCCATACGTTTTGCTAAACGCTGCAGCTGAATCTTAGCAATCGACTTAATATGTTCTTGGCCAAGTGGATGGAATACGACCGTTTCATCAACCCGGTTCAGGAACTCAGGACGGAAATGTTTACTGACTACTTCCATCACCTGCTCTTTGATACCTTGATAATCAAGTGTGGCAAAGTTTTCCTGAATACGTGACGACCCCAAGTTAGAGGTCATGATCACTACCGTATTACGAAAGTCCACCGTGCGACCCTGCCCATCAGTTAGACGGCCATCATCCAGTACCTGCAACAAAATATTGAAGACATCCGGATGGGCTTTTTCAACTTCGTCCAGCAAAATCACCGAATAGGGTTTGCGGCGTACCGCTTCAGTCAGGTATCCCCCTTCTTCATATCCAACGTAGCCTGGAGGCGCACCGACCAAACGCGCCACCGAGTGTTTCTCCATGAACTCAGACATGTCGATACGAACCATGGCGTCTTCGCTGTCAAACATAAAGGAAGCCAGCGTTTTACATAACTCGGTTTTCCCCACGCCTGTTGGCCCCAAGAACAAGAACGAACCGATCGGACGATTAGGATCCGACAATCCTGCACGGCTTCTGCGAATCGCATTCGACACCACTTCGACCGCTTCTTTCTGGCCAATGACACGCTTATGCAGTACCTCCTCCATGCACAGCAGTTTTTCTTTTTCTGCTTCGAGCATTTTTGAGACCGGAATACCGGTTTGTTTAGAGAGGACTTCAGCGATTTCATTGTCCGTGACTTTATTACGTAATAAGGTCATTTCCTGCATTTCGGCCTGGGTAGCCAAATCCAGCTGTTTTTCCAATTCAGGAATTCGGCCATACTGCAACTCGGACATACGAGTCAGATCCCCCGCCCGGCGAGCAAACTCCATGTCCATACGCGCTTGTTCCAACTCAGATTTAATGTGCTGCGTCCCAGACAGTGAAGCCTTTTCAGCATTCCAGACTTCTTCAAGCTCGGCGTATTCACGCTCTTTTTCTTCCAACTCCTGATTGAGGATCTGCAACCGCTTTTCACTCGCTTCATCATGCTCATTACTCAGAGCCTGCTGCTCAATCTTAAGCTGGATCATCTTGCGTTCAAGTTTGTCCAGAGACTCAGGTTTGGAATCCATTTGCATTCGGATGCTGGAAGCCGCCTCATCGATCAAGTCAATCGCTTTATCCGGTAATTGGCGATCCGAAATATAACGGTGCGACAGTGCCGCCGCCGCGACGATCGCCGGGTCGGTAATTTCAACATGATGATGCAGCTCATAACGCTCTTTCAAACCCCGCAAAATGGCCACGGTATCTTCAACGCTCGGCTCATCCACCAGCACTTTTTGAAAACGTCGCTCCAGTGCCGGATCTTTCTCAATGTACTGACGATATTCATCCAACGTTGTGGCGCCCACGCAATGCAACTCACCTCGGGCCAGCGCCGGCTTTAACATGTTACCGGCATCCATAGAGCCTTCACCTTTACCGGCGCCAACCATGGTATGGATTTCATCGATAAAGAGGATGACGTTCCCCTCTTCTTTCGCCAGCTCATTCAGCACCGATTTAAGCCGCTCTTCAAACTCGCCGCGATATTTGGCCCCAGCGATCAGCGCGCCCATATCCAACGATAAGACCCGTTTATTACGCAGCCCTTCCGGCACTTCATTGTTGATGATACGTTGTGCCAGCCCCTCGACAATCGCGGTTTTACCGACACCGGGCTCACCGATGATCACCGGATTGTTTTTGGTACGGCGCTGCAGCACCTGAATGGTACGGCGAATTTCATCGTCTCGGCCAATCACGGGATCGAGCTTGCCCTGTTCGGCCCGCTCCGTCAGATCAATGGTGAATTTCTCCAGCGCCTGACGCAATTCCTCAGCATTAGGATCGTTGACAGTCTGACCACCACGAATGTTATCAATCGCTTCGCTGACTTTTTTCTCGGTCAAACCGAGCTCTTTGAGCAGGCTGCCGAGCGGTCCGCGGTCTTCCAGTGCTGCGAGGAGGAAAATTTCGGATGAGATGTAGGCATCTTTACGCTTTTGAGCCACTTTGTCACACAAGTTAAACAAAGTGCCCATCGCACTCGACAACTGAACATCTCCGCCAATGCCACTGACTTTGGGTAGACGATCTAAAATTTCGCTCAGCTTTGAGCGTAAGTGCGTGACATCAACATTCAGTATGGTGAGCAGCGGTCGAATTGGGCTACCATTTTGATCCAGTAACGCCACCATCAGGTGCACCGGCTCAATGTATTGATGATCGCGCCCCAACGCTAACGACTGAGCATCGGAAATAGCAATTTGAAACTTACTTGTGAATCTATCTAGACGCATATCAACCTTCTTAATCTCAACTGAGATATGTTTCTCTAACAGTTGCAAAGATGGTTGCGCATCGAGCGAAATTCAAGGGGAAGCGACACTAAGATTGATTTATCTCAGCTTTGCTTGTGATGAAGATTCGAAAGAGAGATGGCTACTCTTCAATCCAGATAAACGTCGCCTGGCGTCCGGTGATCCCATCGCGGCGGTAGGAATAAAAACGCTGCGGATCCTCAACTGTACACAGCCCGGATTGATAAACCTGACTGACGCCGGCTTTATTGAGACGCTGAGTGGCCAGCATGGCCATGTCCGCCAGCCATTTTCCGGCCTGCTCACGTGGCGTGAAAGCTTCTGCCGCCAGCGGGTCAAACGCCGTGAATGCCTCCAGAACATCCTGACCGACTTCAAACTCGCGAGGACCAATCGCCGGCCCAAGCCACGCCATGACTTCGCTATCAAACTCTGCCAATGCATTTTCAACGATACCACCAGCCAGGCCACGCCACCCTGCATGCACCGCAGCTACCTGAGTGCCTTCTCTATTGGTCAATAAAATTGGCAGACAGTCGGCGGTCATCGCAGAACAGACAACATTCCGTTGGCGGGTAAATGCGCCATCGGCATCTTGAGTTTTACTGGTCGGAGCCAACAGTTCAATCACCCGGCTAGAATGAATCTGATTGAGCCACACAGGCAACGAGGGCATTGCCGCCTGAGCGGCCAGTAACTGACGGTTTTTCTCAACCACAATCCAGTCATCCCCGACATGAACGCCCAGATTCAGGCCTTCATAAGGAGCACGAGAGTAGCCACCCTGGCGGGTAGACGCACATGCTTTAACTTTGGCCGGAGCTGGCCAGTCAGGGATGATCAGTTCCATGATTAATACTCGTCTTCCAGACCGTGCAGTTGCGTATCTTCGCGCAGAGCATCAGTAATAGCCACCATATCAGCAGGCACCGGCGCGTGAAACTCCAGCTCTTCTCCTGTGACGGGGTGTTCAAACCTTAACATCGCAGCATGCAACGCCTGGCGATCAAAACCGCGAATCATGTCCACTAACGTATCGGACGCCCCTGATGGAATACGTGCACGGCCACCGTATGCGGTATCGCCCAGCAACGGATGTTGCAGGTAAGACATATGCACCCGGATCTGGTGTGTACGACCGGTTTCCAGACGCAGACGAATGCGGGTATGTTCACGGAAATGTTCCGCCACCCGGTAATGCGTCACCGCCGGTTTCCCCATCGGGTTGACGGCCATCAAGGTTCGCTTGGTAGAGTGGCGGCCAATCGGTTTGTCCACTTTTCCGCCTGCGGTCATGCGGCCAATCGCAATCGCTTCGTATTCACGAGTGATGTGACGCTTTTGCAGCGCGCGAACCAGACGAGTCTGCGCCGGTACGGTTTTCGCGACTACCATTAAACCTGTGGTGTCTTTATCCAGACGATGGACAATGCCCGCTCGCGGTACTTCGGCGATCTCCGGATAGTGGAACAACAACGCGTTCAGAACCGTGCCGTCAGGCGTGCCCGCTCCCGGGTGCACCACGAAGTCCCGAGGCTTATTGATCACGATGATGTCGTCATCTTCGTACACAATATCCAGCGGGATATCCTGCGCTTCCCAGCGCTCTTCGTCTTCCAGTTCGGCCTGAACAGTAATTACTTCACCGCCCATCACCTTCACGCGAGGTTTCGTCACCACGCTGCCATCGACCATGATTTTGCCGTCCAGTAACCACTCTTTAAGGCGAGAACGCGAAAAATCACTGAATAATTCAGCGACAGCCTGGTCAAGACGCTGACCCAATTGACTGTCTTTTACTGTGTTTGTTAATTCAATCTGCTGAGCCATATCGAACTTTTTTAAAAACTGTGAGACTAATGCTCACTACTATGGAAAAATACACTATTGCGTCATTGTATCTGTTACTGGTAAGAAAGTAACGGAAGCTGAAGAAATATTTAAATTCAAGGAATCGACTCCTGACATGAAACACCACACTTTATCTGGCCTGTTAGCGTTATCACTTTTAGTCGGCTGTTCAAGTAGCGAGCAGGTTGTTCCGGATGTTCCACCTTCTGAACTGTATTCAGACGCACAATCTTCTCTGCAGAGCGGCAACTGGCAGACTGCGATTGAAAAGCTGGAAGCTCTTGATTCGCGTTACCCATTTGGTGCCTATTCAGAGCAGGTTCAGCTCGACCTGATTTACGCTTACTACAAAAATGATGATCTGGCACTGGGTCTGGCAACCATCGAACGTTTCATGCGTCTGAACCCAACACACGCCAAAACCGACTGGGTACTGTACATGCGCGGTCTGACGCACATGGCTCAGGATCGTAACTTTATGCACGATCTGTTTAACATTGATCGCAGTGACCGCGATCCAGAGCCGGTCAAAGCCGCCTTCATTGACTTTAAGAAACTGCTGCAACGTTACCCGAGCAGCCCATACGCCGAAGACGCGCACAAACGCATGATCGCATTGAAAAACCGCCTGGCTGAATATGACTTAGCCACCGCAGACTTCTACCTGCGCCGTGAAGCATGGATCGCCGCGATCAATCGTGCGCAAGAGCTGCAAAAAGCTTATCCAGATACTGAAGCGGCACGTAAATCACTGAAAATTCAGCGCGATGCCTATAAGGAACTGGGATTAAAAGACGCCGTCCAGCGGACCGAAGCGTTGATGAAGCTCAACCCAATCTAAGCAAACTCACGCAAGACAAAACCACTTTATCTGAAGTGGTTTTTTGTTCCTGATGGCACAACGCCCGTGCAGAAACTAAGCTTTAACTCAATAAGCATCAGAAGGAACAGATGTTATGCGAGAGATAATCGCTTTGCTGTTGTGCTGCCTCTCTCTCAACGGATTTTCATTGGAACTGTCGCCGCTGCGTCAACTGCCCTATACCGGTGATTTGGATATCATGCGGCAAAAAGGCGTGATCCGGGTACTGGTCTCCGCCGATCTGGGGTTTTATTACGTGGAAGCCGGTCAACCTAAAGGCATCATCGCCGAATTACTCAGCCACTTCGAAACCCAGCTCAAACAACACCATAAAGGCCTGCGAGTACAGGTGATTCCGGTGCCACGCGATGACCTGCTGTCCTCTTTGGAACAAGGTTTGGGGGACATCGCCGCGGCCAACATCACCATCACAAATAGTCGCGCCGACCACCTTGACTTCACCGACCCACTATTGAGTGATGTTCGGGAATTACTGGTCACCAATGCTGCTCAGCCTGACATCACCCACGTCAAACAGCTCAGTGGCCTTGAGGTCTGGGTGCGTGCCAGTTCCAGTTATGCGGAAAGCCTGCAACGCGTGAATCATCAACTGACAACGGCCAATCTTGAACCACTTCGCATTCAGTTCGTTGACGAAGTGCTGGAGGATTACGATCTGCTGGAAATGCTTGAACAAGGGCACATTGGGATGACGGTGATGGACGAACACAAGACCCAAATTTGGCTCGATGTGATGCCGCACATCCGGGTACATCGTCAGTTGCCACTGCGCGAAAACGGTCAGATAGCCTGGGCTCTGCGCCAGCACAGCCCCAAACTCAAACAGGAGCTGAACACGTTCATTAACACCGCCCGCTCCGGCACACTGCTGGGCAATGTAATCTTTGGCAAGTATCTCGACAGTACCCGCTGGCTGGATAAAGCCCTGAACCCGGCAGCGATCCAAAAGTTGGACACCTTAACCACCCTCTTTCAGCGTTACGCCAAGCAATATCAGTTTGATTATTTGATGATGTCGGCTCAGGGCTTTCAGGAATCCGGGTTGGATCAGAGTAAAGTCTCCTCGCAAGGCGCTGTTGGCATTATGCAGGTCCTGCCGACAACCGCCCGGGAGCCGTATGTGAATATTCCTGATATCTATAAAACAGAAAACAATATTCATGCGGGCATCAAGTACATGCGCTTCATTAAAGACCGTTACTTTAACGATGACGCCATCAGCTATGACAACAAAGTCTATTTTGCTTTAGCGGCCTACAACGCCGGTCCGGCCAATATTCGTCGAATGCGCGAGCTGGCGGTAAAACACGGTTACAATCCGAATGTTTGGTTTCGCCACGTAGAACTGATGGCCCGCCGCAACATTGGCAGCCAGCCCGTGGTGTATGTGTCTAACGTCAACCGATACTATGTCGTCTATAAACAGCTGTCGAAAATTCGTCGTGAACGTGAAGCGACAGCAGCCAAAATCGACCAGAAAACGGCTCAGTGAAGATACGTGACGTTGGAGAGAAGAAAAGTGTGACTAGGTTCTCAGTACAGTGATGGTGAGAATTTCATCACCACTTTGTTTCAGGCCGAAAAACATCCCTAAAAACTGAATATTTTTAGCCTACTACCTCTCCCAATCTAGCGTGTTTTTTCATATGTACAAGCTTTTTATGCGAACAACGCCTGCACTCTTTGCGAAAGATCACATTTGATTCTGATGGCCAAAACCAGCCAACAAAACATGATTTATATCACGTTTTATGCACACCAAACAGGTAATCTGAACTCAACCCATGAGGGATGCAACAGAGGAAAACATCTATGAAAGTAAACATCACTGGCAAAAACATCGAAATCACCTCTGCTATCCGTACTCACATTGAGAGTAAATTTAAAAAACTGGAAAAATGGCAAGTCGACGTCATTGGCTGTCAGGCAACGTTCAGCGAGCAGCCGAACAAACAGATGAAGTTTGAAGCGATCATCACCATACCGAAGGGTCAGCTTGTGGCTTCCGCCATTCATGAAGATTTATACGCTGCCGTCAATGAGGCCGAACAGAAACTGGAACGACAGCTCAACAAACTACGTCACAAACCCGAAGCTCGCCGAGCCGAAAAACCTGAGCCGGAAGAAGAGATCGAATAGTTGACAGGAGACAAGAAATAGCGCCGAAAGGCGCTATTTTTTTGCTTGACGCCCTATGTCCGCTTGCTTATTGTGTTTACAGTTCTTTTAACCCCAGACACGAATATGCGCCTGACCTCACTGTTCTTTTTTGACTTCTTTTTTCTCCACTGAAGCTGGAGGCCTGCTCGTTCGCGGAAGATAAGTCAAAAACGAACAGAAAGCCTCCCAAACGGGAGGCTTTTTTATAAGGAAAATTTTATGACTGATAAGCACTACTCACTTGATGAAATCCGACTGCGTCTCAATGAACTTGATGACCAGTTGCTTAACCTGTTGTCTGAACGCCGTCAGATGAGTATTGAAGTAGCGAAAAGCAAAGTGGAGACGTCCAAACCCGTGCGTGATGCGGAGCGTGAGCAGCAGCTATTAGTCAAACTGATCAATAACGGTAAAGACAAGTATCAGCTTGACGCACCGTACATCACTAAAATTTTCCACACCATCATCGAAGACTCCGTTCTGCTGCAACAGGCTTACCTGCAAAATCTTGCCAACCCACAGCAAAGCCGCAAACCTCTCGCCAGAGTGGCCTTTCTGGGCGCCAAAGGTTCTTATTCACATTTGGCCAGTCGTGAGTACTTCAGCCGCAAGAACACAGAGTTAATCGAGCTCAACTGCGATCGCTTTAAGGAAGTGACCACGACTGTTGAATCGGGGCATGCCGACTATGGCGTCCTGCCGATCGAAAACACCAGCTCCGGTTCAATCAATGAAGTATATGATTTGTTGCAGCACACGACACTGTACATCGTCGGCGAACTGACGCTGCCGATTGAGCATTGCCTGCTGGCCACCAAAGACATTCGCCTGGAACACATCAAAACGCTGTATTCACACCCTCAGCCACATCAGCAATGCAGCGAGTTTCTTAGTCGCCTGGACGGTGTCACGCTGGAGTCGTGTGCCAGTACCGCAGACGCAATGCAAAAGGTCAAAGAGCTGAATCGCGATGACATCGCCGCTATCGGTAATGCCTCCAGCGGCAAACTGTATGGGCTGCAGCCCATACAAGGCAACGTCGCTAACCAGACCGAAAACCACACCCGCTTCATCGTGGTGGCACGTAAGCCAGTTGAAGTCTCGACGCAGATCCCAGCCAAAACCACATTGATCATGTCTACGTCACAACAGGCGGGTTCTCTGGTTGAAACTCTGTTGGTTCTGCAACGTTACGGCATCAATATGACCAAGCTGGAATCGCGCCCGATCATGGGTAACCCGTGGGAAGAGATGTTTTACGTGGATCTTGAAGCACACCTGGACTCAGACGGTATGCAACAGGCATTGGCGGAACTGACGAAAATAACCAAGCATTTGAAAGTACTAGGATGTTACCCAATCGAAAACGTCAAACCGACTCAGGTTCAGCTTCAATAAGTTTAACTTAGTCATAGAATTCCCCATTCATTGCTGACACTTATCCATATAACTTTTACCATCAGGCTTACTTGGTTGCATATTGGATAAGTGCTCAGCTTTTTGTACAAAAGTACAGCTCTTTCATTCTGATAGGCGGTTTACCTAACACTTAAGATAGGCCCTACCTACCCGTATGAAGTTAAAATACGTCTTGTTATTCCCGGCTCTGCTGAGCCCGTTCGCAGCTGCTCAAACGCAAAACCTCAACATGTACCTGTGGGAAGACACTTTGTCTCAGCGGGTCATCGACCAGTGGCAACAAGAACATAAAGCGACATTAACCACCTCGCACTTTGACAACGACGACGAGCGCAGTCTGTTGATGCTAAAAGGGGTGCAGCTTCCATTCGATATTGTGGTGCTCGATAATGTCTCGGCGCAAATTTATGCCCGTCAGGGTTCGTTTATTGATCTGTCAGACATACCAAACCGTCAGCACAACGCATCCATCTGGAATCAGGCTTGCGGTACTCACGCGGTGCCTTATTTCTGGGGCACCGTCGGCTACGTATACCGCAAAGATAAAGTCACCAAACCGCCTCAGACCTGGCAAGAGTTCATGCACCCACCGGCCTCGCTCACTCAACACATCGGGATGATCACCGACAGTGTCGAAACCCTGTTACCCAGCCTTTACGCACAGGGGGCATCGCCCTTCACCGGCAGTGAAGACAAACTCAAACAGGCTTACGAGGATTTGAAACCGTTCAATCATAACGTGTTGACTTACGAATACGTGCTCAGTTATGTGCGAAGCCACCAAAGTGCAGAAGAACTACACATGGCACTCGCCTACAGTGGTGACCACTATTCGCTGAATCGTTCTTTCTCGGGTGATAAATGGGCGTTCGCCCGGCCACAAGGTCAGGCATTCATCTGGGTAGACTGCCTGGCCGTCAGCAACCACTCACAAAATAAATCGTTGGCAAAGTCTTTTATAAACTTTTTGCTAGATCCCAACATTGCTGCAAAAAATGCAATTGATATCAGGGCTGCGACGCCAAATTTAAGCGCATTGAAACTACTTCCAGACTATTATGTTAATGATACATCATTGTTTTTGTCGCAAGATCAAATTGACCACGGACTCATCGATGCTGAGCTGTCAAATTCAAACATAGGCCTAAGAGCCAAAATAATAAACAGTATAATTAAACGTCATGAAGCTAAATACTAGGATACTGCTACTGGTTGCTCCGGTTATCCTGCTCAGTGCAGCAGTATCAGGTTACACTATTTACAACGGCCAGAGAGATGCGCTGATCAAGCTGGAAGACAGCTACCTTCAGCTCAACATGGAAAAGCTGGCCGGTCACTTTCGGCAGTCGGTTTCTTTGCTGAACAGTTATTCGTTTACCCTGACCAAGAGTGACATCATTCGCCATTATGTGGCCAACAGCGATAACCCCTATCGCCAGTTTGAACTGATCGAAAATCTGCAAGACACCATCGCCAATCTTCAGGCCTCTCAGCAATCCTTTACCGGCATCGCCATTCTGGATGATAAAAAACATCCCCAGTATTACGCCGACAACAGCAATGAGCCGTTCGCCAAACTCGATCCGTCTATTCTTGAATACGTTGAACAGACATACGACGCCACCAGCCACACTTCTCACATCGGCTACACCCAAAATGGACAGGGTGACGGCGTATTGGTCCGCTATGATGTCCTCGACAAACGCACCTTGTCGTCGCCACTGAGCTACAACAAGAACGAGCTTTTTTTTGTGGTTGTATCGGTGTCACTCGATGCATTCAACCGGCTGCGTAATCAAATTGAGTTCGATAATCAGAGCAGCATTTTCTTCACACCTGAGCCGCTGGCACAAGCCGGCACGCAAACACATACCGTCAAACTGCTGAACGATTTCTACGCCACGCTGGACCCGGCTCATTATCTGATCCGCAACAAACTCAACAAAGTCAGCCAGAACCTGGCAATCGCGTTCGGCCTGTCATCCATTACCACGGTGCTGCTGTTGTTGTTTCTGCTGTATCGTCATGTTATCCGCCCTATCAGCACTCTGGAACGCCAGTTACGGGAAGTGGAAGGTCACAAACGCAAGAACATTGAACGACTGCACAGCAATGACGAAATCGGCCGTCTGTCATCGCGCTTTTATGATATGTATCAGGAGCTGGATTCCACCTATCAGAAGACCAAAGTGCTAGCCGAAAATGATCATCTGACGCAACTGGCCAACCGCCATCAGTTTCAGGCGTACGCAGAACGCGCTCTGGCCAACCAGTTTCAGAACCGTTATGTCTGGGTGTTGTATATTGATCTGGATAACTTCAAGTATGTGAATGACAAATACGGTCATCAGGTCGGCGACTCTCTGCTGGTCAGTTTCGCGAAACACATCACGGCACTGTGTGAGCAATTCCAGAGTAAATACCCGGTCAAGTGTCTGGCATCCCGCCTGTCCGGTGATGAATTTGCTGTGTTCATCTCTACGCCTCGGGCACATCAGGTTGAACATGTTGCCGAAGAGTTTGCCGCCCAGGTGATTGAGCCCATCGCCAGTGGCAAACGGTCACTGCTGAAAAACTTCCCCATTACCGCCAGTATCGGCATTGCCACATATCCTAAAGACGGCAAAGAAGTCGCTAAGCTGTTATCCAATGCCGATACGGCCATGTACCAGGCTAAGAAAGCCGGTAAAAACCAGATTGCTTACTACTCGGAAGATCTGGCCCGTGCTGGTCAGCGTCGTACTCAAATTGAACGCGCGCTGCGCAGTGGCCGTTTTGATGATGAGTTCTATCTGGTCTACCAACCCTATTTTAAGCATAACGGTGCCCAAATTGCCGGGGTGGAAGCACTGCTGCGCTGGGAGTCCGAGCAGCTTGGCAGCATTCCTCCCAGTGAGTTCATCCCAATTGCCGAGCAGATTGGTCTGTTCGGTGCCATCGACCGCTGGGTGATCAGCGCTGCATTTAAAGACTTCCATGACTTGCAGGCCATGTTTCGTGAAGCCATCAACCTGTCGATCAACCTCTCGTCTGCCGAACTCGATTCACTGCAACTGGCGAACTTTATTCACCACGAAGCTCAGCATTATAACGTGGAACCCAACCTAATTGATTTTGAAATCACCGAAACCTTTGCAGCCGACTCGCAAAGTTTTCCTCTGTTACACGAACTGTCTCTGTTAGGATACAAGCTGGCGATCGATGATTTCGGGTCCGGTTACACGTCCATCAAACAGCTGGTGCAGTACCCGGTACAGAAAATCAAACTGGATCGTTTCTTCCTTGAAACCCTGCTTGCGACCAATAACAAGAAAGTCATCAAACCTCTGGTTGAATTGTGTCAGTCCCAGGCAATGCAAGTCACCGCAGAAGGGATCGAAACGGAAGAGATGCGCCAGTGGCTGTCTGAGTACAACTGCGATTACATGCAAGGTTTCTTGTTTGGTGAACCCATGCCACTCAGCCAGTTGCGCCAGTGGAGTGAACACAACCAAGGAACCTCAGATGTTAATCAAGAAAGTCATCGTAGCTTCGCTTAATCCAGCTAAAATCAATGCGGTAAAAAGTGCCTTTGCCAGCGCCTTCGGCCAACAAGCCTTTGAGTTTGTCGGCGTCAGTGTGCCGAGCGAAGTGGCCGACCAACCGATGACCGATGAAGAAACCCGTGCCGGTGCGCTCAATCGAGTGCGCAACGCCAAACAGATCATTGACGACGGCGATTACTACGTCGGCCTGGAAGCGGGGATTGAAGGTGGTGTAACGTTCGCCTGGATGGTGATTGAATCGCCGACGCAGCGTGGCGAATCTCGCTCAGCCAGCCTGATGTTGCCGCCGAAAGTGCTGGAAAAACTCGCTCAGGCAAATGAACTAGGTGATGTCATGGACGAAGTGTTTGGCACTGACAACATTAAGCAAAAAGGCGGCGCGATCGGTTTGCTGACTCAGCACCAGCTCACCCGAAGCTCGGTCTATCATCAGGCTTTAATCTTGGCTCTGATCCCATTCACAAACCCGGAACACTTTCCCGCCAACTTATAACGCACAAAAAACGCCAGTATTCACTGGCGTTTTTTGTTTCAGTCTTGCTTGAGAATCAGTCGGGCAATCTGCCGTCGCTCAGTGTCCGATTTGGCCTTCAGTTCGTTGGACCCACGGGTAATGGTGGCGATCCCCACTCCCAACATCTGACTGATCTGGCGCTGTGATTTCTCACCTTTGAGTAGCTCAGAGACTATATTCAGCCTCGCCACCAAAGCTTCACGCTCATCCGGTGTCATCATCATGGTCAATAACAGCGTATGTTGGTCGTCGGCGGCCGCGTCTTTGACTAAATCCATCAGCTGTTGCCAGTCAGTGTAATCGGGTTCTAACGACATAGGCTCACTCTACAATAATTCAACGCCACTATTGTAGAGCTTTCGCCGCTCAATGGAATCAATATTTTGTACGCAGCTCGCCCGGTTTGAGGAAATCACCGGCTCCGCCAGTCAAGTCGCGGTAATAGGTTTCAAACATCAAAATGTTCTGCACATAGCCACGGGTTTCACGAAACGGAATGATTTCAATAAACGCGAATGCATCCAGCTCACCGGCACTGCGCTGACGCCATTGCTTGACCCTGCCCGGTCCGGCATTGTAGGCAGCGAACGCAAAAATCCGGTTGTTGTCGTACTGCTCCAACAGCCCATTGAGATAAGTACTGCCGATTTCAATATTTTTGCTGACATTGTACAACTCGTCCGCACCGGCATAACTGAGCTGGTATTTCTTCGCCGTGTGTTTGGCGGTAGCCGGCATGATTTGCATGATGCCACGCGCTCCAACCGGTGAGCGGGCCTCTGAGTCGAGTGCACTCTCCTGCCGCGCCACCGACATTAAGGTGATCGGATCGATATTGTGCTTCTTGCCATAAAAGTTAAACCACCACTGATGAGCGAGCGGGAAACGCAGCTTCATGTTGTTCCACATTTTGGCAGAGATAGAACCGGTCACGGTCAAGTGGTGCCAGTGCTGACTGGCGGCGTACGCGGTTAACATCTCTTTTTCAGCCTGAGTCGAACGATACAGCAACCAGCGCCATTCGCTTTTGGCGGCGGCAATTTTATCGCGAGCTATCAACTCCTGGATACGTGCCAGAGCCGCTTGATAAGGCGCCACCGCTTGACGATCAAGTGTCACGTTCGTGACTGGATATTCAAACGGCTTGCCAAGTTGTTTGGACGCCGCCGCGCTGTAGAAGTCGCGTTTACCGAGCAGCTTTTCCAAGGTTGCTGTGCCCTGCTCTTTTTTCCCCAGAGCAATGTCTGTACGTCCTTGCCAGTACTGCCAACGCATATCCTGTTTGAGCGATTCTGGTAAAACGGTAATCCAACTTTGCACCGCCTTCCAGTCAGCCTCCTGAATAGAGAGACGAATGCGTCGCTCAATCAAATCCCCATTCTGCGAACTGCGGACCATTTTATCCCGCCACGCCGCAGCGATTGATGAATCCGTATTCATCAGTCGCAGTGCTATGAAATCCGCCATCTCCTGACGCTGTTCTGCGCTGAATTTCTGCGTGGTCATCACCGACTCATAGGCACGCTGAGCCGCTTCCGGGTCGCGGCGGGCCCACTGTTCCAGAGAGCGTTTCACTAACCGGCGGTTATGTTCACTGGCGCTGTGTGATGCGGCGTAGCTTTGCACCGACTGTGGTTTCGCCAGCAAATCCTGCATGGCTTTCGCGGTTTGTTTGGCGTCGTTGCCTTTGAGTTGTTTTTGCAGATAACTCAGTAACGCGCTGTTACGATTATCGAATGCCAGCCGCATTCGCTGCATCACTAACTCGTCCGTTTTGTAGCCTGCTTTATCCCAGACACTGAACAGTGGATCACACGCATCAGACACACTGTGTCCATTGAGCCACATCTGTTTAGCGCCATCAAACGCTTCCTGCTTTTTGCCCGTTTTGTATTTGGCGTAATAGTAATAGCACTGATAAGTTTCACCAGACGGAAGCTGTGGCTGGAAAGTTAAGAACGTCTGCCATTGCTGCTGACGGGCAAGTGCCGCCAGGTACGGAGCACTGACTCGTGCCGAGAAAGGAAACTCCTTGTGTTCAGCGATAAAACTTGTCACCTCACTCGGACTCTTGTCACCAAGATCAATCAAAAAGGTCCGGTAATCGACGTACGGGGTCAGTGGATAATCGGCAATTTTGTAACGCATCCGTTGATACGCATCGACCTCTTTAGCGTCCAGAAGCGTCTGCGCCTGATCGTAAAGTTTACGTTGGGTTTCCAGTGCTTTATCAGAGTTTGCCCACGCGGTACCGCTGGCCAGTGATGCGATCACCACCACCGACGAAAGAATGCTTTGCGGTTTTGAAAAACTCGTTCGCGTCATGCGCCTCTCATCCTATAGTTTATTCAGTTTAATAACGCCTCTCATTACCCTAATTCTAGGGAAAAATGTAAAGCATTCGGATGTAAATTAGCTGTAAATAATCATAAATTCATAAAAGTGCGACATATGCACTCAACGACGTATTATTTCACACCATGAAACAGCGAAATTCACTTTCCTTCACATTCAGGAGGTAACAAAACGCAGGGCTTTGGTATAAAATGTTGCCTTTACTTGGTTTTAAACTTAGGAACGATCGGCAATGGCTGAATACGTATATACCATGTCGCGGGTGAGCAAAATCGTGCCACCTAAGCGCCAAATTCTGAAAGACATCTCTCTAAGCTTCTTCCCGGGTGCAAAAATCGGTGTTCTTGGCCTTAATGGTGCAGGTAAATCGACCCTGCTGCGCATCATGGCAGGCATTGATACTGACATTGATGGTGAAGCGCGTCCGCAGCCAGGCCTTAATGTGGGCTACCTGCCTCAGGAACCGGTTCTGGACGAATCCAAAACCGTACGTGAAGTCGTCGAAGAAGCCGTTTCTGATGTGGCAGACGCACTAAAGCGTCTTGATGCGGTATATGCAGCTTACGCAGAAGACGGCGCAGACTTCGATGCGCTGGCCAAAGAGCAGGGTGAACTGGAAGCACTGATCCAGGCCAAAGACGGTCACAACCTCGACAACACACTCGAACGCGCGGCAGACGCCCTGCGTCTCCCGGAGTGGGATCAGAAAATCGCCCATCTTTCTGGTGGTGAACGCCGTCGTGTCGCGATTTGCCGTTTGCTGCTTGAAAAACCAGACATGCTGCTGCTCGACGAACCAACCAACCACCTGGACGCAGAGTCCGTGGCCTGGCTGGAACGTTTCCTAGTCGACTACACTGGAACCGTCGTTGCGATTACCCACGACCGTTACTTCCTCGACAATGCTGCGGGCTGGATTCTGGAACTGGACCGTGGTGAAGGTATCCCATGGGAAGGCAACTACACCTCGTGGTTAGAGCAGAAAGATGCGCGTCTGCAGCAAGAAGCGTCTCAGGAAAAAGCTCGTCAAAAGACCATCGAGAAAGAACTGGAGTGGGTACGTCAGAACCCGAAAGGTCGTCAGGCCAAATCCAAAGCGCGTATGGCCCGCTTTGAGGAACTGCAGAACACTGACCACCAGAAACGTAATGAAACCAACGAACTGTTTATCCCACCAGGTGAACGTCTGGGTGACAAAGTCATTGAAGTGAAAAACCTGACTAAGTCATTCGATGGACGCGTCCTGATTGATGACTTGTCGTTCAATATGCCCAAAGGCGCGATCGTCGGCATTATCGGTGCCAACGGTGCAGGTAAATCGACCCTGTTCAAGATGCTGAGCGGCACCGAGCAACCGGATTCAGGCAGCATCGAAATGGGAGATACGGTGAAGCTGGCGTCTGTTGAGCAGTTCCGCGACTCAATGAACGATAAGAACACCGTATTCCAGGAAATTTCGGAAGGCGCTGACATCATCAAGATCAACAACTTTGAAATTCCGGCGCGCGCGTACTGTTCGCGCTTCAACTTCAAAGGCTCAGATCAGCAGAAAGTCATCGGCGAGCTGTCTGGTGGTGAACGTAACCGTGTCCATCTGGCCAAACTGCTGAAAGCGGGCGGCAACGTGTTGCTACTCGATGAACCGACCAACGACCTGGACGTAGAAACCCTACGTGCACTGGAAGAAGCTCTGCTGGAATTCCCTGGCTGTGCCATGGTGATCTCGCACGACCGTTGGTTCCTCGACCGTATCGCGACGCACATCATCGACTACCGTGATGAAGGTCAGGTAAACTTCTACGAAGGGAACTACACCGAGTACATGGATTGGCTGAAGAAAACCTTGGGCCCTGAAGCAGCAGAACCACACCGCATCAAGTACAAACGTATTGCGAAATAATCCTGCTTGTATTTTGTGCAAAGGCCGCTATCATAGCGGCCTTTATTCTTTGCGGTGACAAAATCCGCGAGACGTCAGACTCCATGCTCCTTTTCGGAGTAACGACACATCGTATAAAGGTGTGGTTTGCTATGCTGTTAGCAATACTCACTCAGTAAGGTGCATTCAGATGGAACGACGTCGTTTTTCACGCGTGATTTATCAAGCGCCTGCACAGCTCCGGCAGGGAGACGTGACCCTGGATGGTAAAATCCACGATCTGTCTCTCCACGGGTTACTCCTGTCTGTCGATGCGGACATAACCCAACTTAACGCAGACGCTACCGTAGATATTCAGTTTTCGCTTCCTGACAGTGATGTCTCTATCGGCTTGGTTGCCAAAGTGGTTAGTATGAATAGCAATATGCTCCGTGCCAGCATTGATCATATTGATATTGAAAGTATCGGACACTTGAAGCGGTTGGTCGAACTCAATGTCGGTGACGACGCTCTGTTACACAGAGAGCTGAAACACCTGACAGATTTAGGCGATAGCGCCGAGTAGCACACCCGAGATGTCACAACGTATTACTATTTCGATTCCCACACCATCAGGGGATCGCAGCTTTTATTTGTCAAAAAAAGGCCTGATAACAAGCGGACTTGTTGCCGCTGGTCTGCTGTCGTTCAGCCTGCTGTCAGGCTCCGCGCTGCTGTACCTCTACACCCAGAAACATCAACTTGAAAGCGCTTTGATTAAGCAGCAGACCCAGGTCACCTACCTCACCCAGCTCAACAGCGAACAACAGGATGAAACGCATGCTCTGAGCCAGGAGCTGGAGACCAAACGTAATCAGCTTCAACTGCTCGGCCGCCGGGTCTATGATGTGGAATCCGTACTTGGCCTTGCCGGCGACAGCCAGCCTGAGGATGAAGACAGTCTCGAGCAGCGTCTTGACGCCGCCGCGATTGACTCAGCAGTGCGCGCCACCTTGTTTCGCATGATCCCAAACGATACCCCGCTTAACTACAACCGGGTGTCATCGGAATTTGGCAGCCGGATCAATCCGATTTCAGGTAAACGCCATACCCACGCGGGGATCGACCTGACCTGTAATATGGGAGAAGCCGTGTACGCCCCCGCCGATGGCGTGGTGGAGTCAGCCCGGCCCAGTGCCCAGGGGTACGGCCACTACCTGACCTTACAACACGCGTTCGGCTTTTCCAGCTCTTACGCTCACCTGAAAGCATTCAAAGTTCGCGCGGGCCAGTTTGTCAGCAAAGGCGATCTGATTGCAGAGTGCGGCAACTCGGGAAACTCCACCGGCCCACACCTGCACTATGAAGTGCGTTTTCTTGGACGCCCCCTTAACCCGCACAACCTGATGTCCTGGACACCTGAAAACTTTGAATCGCTGTTCAAAGCTGAGAAGCACGTCAAATGGGCTTCACTGGTCGCTCAGGTCAATCAGGTCGTCAAGTTGCAGGTCGCACTCACTCAGCACCCTTACCCGAACGAGTCTGTCCGAACCGCCAGCAACGACGAGCGCCGCGATGCAAACTCGCCGAGCCCCCATTAAAAAGAGCAGCCTTCGGGCTGCTCTTTTTGTACCACATCTACGCAGTTTTAGCCGCGATGGATGGAATCATTGGCCTGCTTGAGCAAGTTCTGACTCTCTCGCATAAACTGTTGTGAGTACGGGCCAAACCACTCACTGACTTGATTAAAACTGGTCACAAACGCCTGTTTGTCATGCCCTTCTAGGATGTGCAGCGCTTCACCAAAGCAGCGATGGAAGCGTTTGATCATCTCAATATTCTCGCCTGAAGACAGAATAATGTCTCCGTACAGATTGGGATCCTGAGCGAACAGTCGACCAACCATCGCCAGCTCAAGGCGATAAATGGGTGAGCTGAGCTGAACCAGTTTGTCCAGATCGGGATTCTCACGGCTCAGATGCAGACCGTAAGCAAACGACGTAAAGTGACGTAACGCCTGAATCAGGGTCATCCCATGGTCATGTTCACCGGCATCGATCAGGCATAAACTCGCCCCCCAGATAGAGAACTGTTGCAGCAACCATTGATATTGCTCGCTGCCACGCCCGTTGCAGTAGATGATCACCTGTTTTGCCAGACTCGGTACGTCGGGGCCAAACATTGGATGCAACCCGACAACCGGTCCGGAGTGTACGTGAAGCATCGACTGCAATGGCTTGGATTTAATTGACGTCAGGTCACACAGGATGCAGTCGTGTGGCAAATGGCCTAAACGTTCGATCACCCCCTGCGTCAGGTGAATCGGTACCGTCACCACGACCAACCCAGCGTCCGCGAGCAGTTCATCGGCCTGCTCCCAATCTTTGCTGCCCAAGATTTTTACCGTATAGCCGGACAGACGGAACATCCGGGCGAACAAGCCCCCCAGTTGACCGTGACCACCGATAATCACCACAGAACGCAGCTCTGGATTAAGGCACTTGAAACCCGAATCTTTCTCACTGGCGTAGGATTCGCGCATCGTCCGGCGCAGAATGTCTTCAATTAACTGCGGCGGAACGCCGATTTTTTCAGCCTCTTCACGGCGAGAAGCCAGCATCGCCGCTTCGCGATCCGGGGCATAAATCGGCAGGCCGTGCTGACTTTTCACCTCTCCGACTTTTTCTACCAGTGACAAGCGCTCGGCCAGCAAATTGAGTATCTGTTTATCGACACTGTCAATCTGCTCGCGCAGTTCATTCAGTTCTACAGCCATCCAACTTTCCTTTCACTTAACCTTTGAGACGGTTTTCCAAAAACGGCACCAGCTCTTCATGAGCATGACGCAATAGTGCCTCAGTTGCCCCCCAATTGATACAGGCGTCGGTGATCGACACACCGTACTCCATCTCACTTGGTGCAAGATCAGATGACTGGTTACCTTCGTTGATATGGCTCTCTAACATCAGGCCAATGACCGACGTGTTACCTTCACGAATCTGATGGATCACATCTTCTGCCACCAGCGGCTGACGACGGTAGTCCTTGCGCGAGTTAGCATGGCTGCAGTCCACCATCAGAGACGCTTCCAACCCTAACTTGCTCATTTCCTGCTCACACTCAGCGACGGAGACCGAATCGTAGTTGGTCTGCTTGCCGCCACGCAGAATCACATGACCATTCGGGTTACCTTGTGTGGTCAGCAAAGCCACCTGGCCTTCCCGGTTGATCCCCATAAAACGGTGGCTGGAAGAAGCCGCCTGCATCGCATTGATAGCGGTAGCCAGGCTGCCGTCTGTGCCGTTTTTAAACCCGATGGGCATCGATAAGCCACTGGCCATTTCACGGTGAGTCTGAGACTCCGTTGTGCGGGCACCGATGGCAGCCCAACTGAAGGTGTCGGCCAAGTACTGCGGACTGATAGGATCGAGGGCTTCCGTCGCTAACGGGATTTCCATCTCAGCCAGTTCCACCAACAATTGACGCCCAACATGCAAACCATGTTCAATGTCAAAACTGCCATCCAGGTGTGGATCGTTGATCAACCCTTTCCAGCCGACTGTGGTACGCGGTTTTTCAAAGTACACACGCATCACGATATACAATTGATCATTGAGCTGTTCAGACAGGGCTTTCAGACGTTTGGCGTAATCTTTGGCGGCGTCGATATCGTGAATAGAGCAAGGACCACATACCACGAGCAGGCGGTGATCTTTTTTATGGATAATGTTGGCAATGGTCTGACGGGACTCTTGAATAAAGCGACGAGCCTTATCACTCAAGGGCAGCTTTGCCTTGAGTTCATCCGGTGTGATCAGCACCTGCTCTTCCATAATATTAATGTTGCTCAATTCACTTTTTTGCATCTTAACACCTGTATATTTAAATTTACACCAAACGTAACATTGAGCTCACAAACTCAACAAAACTTACCTTATCAGGCTAGAAACAGAATGCAAGCGTAAAGCAACAAAAACATTTGATGTAAATTATTATTTACACCGCAATGTATTAACTCTTTAATCAAAAAAACACGGACAGAGCGTATTTTCTTGGTATCAACTTACCTAAAATATGCGGAAGACCCCGATGGAACTGACTATGGACCTTATTCTCTCGCTGCTGCAACAGATGTGTGTTTATCTGGTATTGGCGTACATGCTAAGTAAAACCCCGATCTTCCTACCGCTTTTAAACATCTCCAGCAGATTAAGTCACAAACTCAGTGTTTATGTTCTATTTTCGCTGTTCTGTATTATGGGGACTTACTTCGGTTTGCAGATCAATGATGCGATTGCCAATACCCGAGCCATCGGTGCCGTGATGGGCGGACTGTTTGGCGGGCCGGTGGTCGGGTTTCTGGTTGGCTTTACCGGTGGCATACACCGCTACTCACTGGGCGGCTTTACTGATCTCGCCTGTGCCATATCCACCACAGCAGAGGGCCTGATTGGTGGTTTGTTGCATACCTACCTGCTGCGCAGAGGCAAAACGGCTTCGCTGTTTAACCCCAGTGTGGTGTTTTCCATCACTCTGGTGGCTGAAATCGTCCAGATGCTGATCATTTTATTGGTTGCTAAACCGTTTGATCAGGCTTATGTGCTGGTGTCGGCGATTGCGGCCCCCATGATCATCGCCAACTCGGTCGGGGCCGCGCTGTTTATGAGCATACTGCAGGATCGCAAAACCATCTTTGAAGAATACTCCGCCACGTTTTCCCGCCGGGCACTCAATATTGCGGATCGATCTGTGGGCATTCTGGCGTCTGGGTTTAACACCCGCAATGCGGAAAAAATCGCCCGGATCGTGTACGAAGAAACCAACGTGGGCGCCGTATCGATCACCGATGAAGAGAAAATTCTGGCCTTTGTCGGGATTGGCGATGATCACCACAAACCGAACACGCCGATCTCATCGCAAAGCACGCTCGACTCGATTGCACAGAACGACATCATTTACCTCGACGGTAAAGACAGCCCCTATCAGTGCTCTTTATCGAAAGACTGCAAGTTGGGCTCTGCGCTGATCATCCCACTGCGCGCCGGGGATCGAGTGATTGGCACGATCAAACTCTATGAACCAAAGCGTAAATTGTTTTCGACCATCAATATGTCGATGGCTGAAGGCATCGCACAAATGCTCTCCAGTCAGATCCTCTATGGTGAATATCAGCAAAAGCAACTGTTGTTGTCTCAGGCGGAAATCAAACTGCTGCATGCCCAGGTCAATCCGCACTTCCTGTTCAATGCCCTCAATACCATCAGTGCCATCACTCGTCGGGATCCTGAGAAAGCGCGCGCTCTGATCCAACATTTATCGCAGTTTTTTCGCAGCAACCTCAAACAGAACATCGAGACCGTGACCCTCAAAGAGGAACTGGCGCACGTCAACGCCTACCTGACGATCGAAACCGCGCGCTTCTCCGACCGCTTAGAGGTCGAGATCAACATCAACGACTCGCTTCTGGAACGAAATCTGCCAAGCTTTACATTGCAGCCATTGGTGGAGAATGCAATCAAACACGGTACGTCGCAATTACTTGAAGACGGGCACATTCGCATATACTCTCAGCCGCTGCCGGACGGAGCTCGGATCGTGGTGGAAGACAATGCGGGGCTGTATACACCACCGCAGGAGGCACACACCGGGCTCGGCATGCAAATTGTGGACAAGCGGCTGACCAATAAATTTGGTCGTCTCGCCGCGTTGCAGATCGATGTTGCCGCGAACCAATACACCAGAATGAGTTTTATTATTCCACATCAGGGAACGTACTAAGGTAGTCACATGCTTTCAGCACTTGTCATTGACGACGAACTCTTCGCGCGTGAAGAGCTGAGCGAACTGCTCGAAGAAACCGGCCAGATAGAGGTGATGGATCAGGCCAGTAACGCCATTGAAGGTCTTAAGAAAATCAACCAGCTCAAACCCGATGTGGTCTTTCTGGATATTCAGATGCCCCAGATCACCGGCATTGAACTGTTGGGCATGCTCGATCCGGACACCATGCCTAAAGTGGTGTTTGTGACGGCCTACGATCAGTACGCCGTTCAGGCATTTGAAGACAATGCGTTTGATTATCTGCTCAAACCGGTCGATACCGAGCGATTGAAGAAAACCATCAAACGCCTGGTCAAAAGTCAGCGTCCCAACCAGGACATCTCGATTCTGGCGCCCTCTTCGCTCGCTCAGGTGCCGTGCTTCGGCCACAATCGCATTGTGATCATTCCGACTCAGGATGTAGAGTGTGCCTTCAGCGACATCAGCGGTGTGCAAATCCAGACGCATGAACAAACGGCCACCAGCCAGCTGACACTCAAAGTGCTGGAGGAGAAAACGCCACTGGTGCGCTGTCATCGCCAGTATCTGATTAATATCAAGGCGATCAAAGAAATCAAACTGCTGGAGAACGGGCTGGCGGAAATTGTCACGCTGAGCGAACACAAAGTGCCGGTCAGCCGGCGTTATCTGAAAAACCTTAAAGAGATGTTAGGGTTTCACTGAACAGAGCCGCCAAAGCGGCTCAGAGGATCAGGCTTCCAGCATACGCTGCATCGCTTGTGAGGCTTGCTGCCATTGCTGCGAACCACGTAATTCCTGCAGTGAATAGCTGGCTTTTTTAAGCAAAGGTACTGCGGCAGGCACATCCATAATGGGCAGATTGTCGAGCACTTCGACCTGCGCATCACGCTGATTGCACACCAGCACCATGTCACACCCGGCAACCAGTGCCTGATGCGCTCTGGCAGCCGGACCGCCCATGACCGCCGCTCCTTCCATCGTCAGATCGTCGGAAAAAATCAGGCCTTGAAAACCAAGTTGCTGACGCAAAACCTGCTTAAGCCAGTATTCCGAGCCACTGGCGGGCTGCGCATCGTAGTGCGGATAAATCACATGCGCTGGCATCATCGCATCCAATACGCCAGCATCAATCTGCGCTTTAAAAATACGCATGTCATTGGTGAACAAATCGTCGCGTTCATCAAACGGGGTTTCCAAATGCGAATCGGCAATCACGCCGCCATGCCCCGGAAAATGTTTTCCTGTGGTAGCCATGCCCGCCGACTTCATGCCGTGCATAAACGCATGACTGAAACGCACAATGGTATCCACATCGTCGCCAAATGCGCGGTTGCCGATTGCCTTACAATCATGCCCTTTGTCCAGCACAGGCGCAAAGCTCAGGTCAATGTCATGGGCAATCAACTCAGCGGCCATCAGCCAACCCGCCTGACGGGCAAGATTTTCACCTTCATCGTGCAACGCATACTGCTGCGCGGGCGGGATCAGTGAAAAGCCGTCACGAAAGCGCTGCACCCGTCCGCCTTCCTGATCCACGCCAATCAGGATGGACCGGCCAGCCGCCTGCCGCATCGCTTTCGTCAGCGCTTGTAATTGTTGATTGTCGTGATAGTTGCGGGCAAATAGGATGACCCCGCCCACCGTCGGGTGTTGAAGAATTTCACGATCTTCTGCGGTCAGTTCACAACCTTCCACATCGAGCCATAACGGTCCCATACTTGTTCCTTTATTGTTTGAGTGTTGCCACAGCGGACTTACTTTGTTCTATCAACTGATCAGCCTGTTCTTCCTGCTGCGTCAGCGCAATAAATAGCAGATCGGTCACCAGCAACTGACTGTCACGCGCCGTGATGGATGAACTGCGGATCTGCTCCTCATCGGCCGCGCTGACCAGTTTTATGTCACAGAGCTTATCCAGCGGTGTTGGCGCCAGTTGGGTAACACCAATCACTTTCGCTCCGCGGCTGCGTGCCAGTTGAGCAATTTTCAGCACTTCCTGACTGCGGCCAGAGTACGACAAAGCGATCAACACGTCTGCCTCAGTCAGAGCCGCGGCGTTGGCAATTTGAATATGCGCATCCGGCTCTGTATGCACCGCGTGGCCAATTTTCATCAACTTGTAGGCCAGATCTTTGGCCACCAGCGACGAAGCCCCAACCCCGGCGATCTGGATTTTGTTCGCCAGATGCAGATACCCCGCAGCGTGGGTCAGGTGCTGGCCCTCATTGAGCAACACGGTACGCTCAAGAGACAGTTGTTTACTGCTGAGCAGCTTGGCCATCACCTGTTCCGGCGGATCATTACGACTGATACTGCCGTGAATTATTTTGCGGGATACGGGCTGATAGGCAAGCGCATTTTCGTACAACTTGAGTTTCATTTCAGAGAACCCTTGATACCCCAACTTCTGACTGAATTTGACGATGGTCGACTGGCTGACACCAATCTCCCTCGCCAGCTCAGGCGAAGACGACTGTTTCACCTGCTGAGGGTGATCCAACAGATAGTGCGCGATCCGGCTGTCTGATGGCGACAATTTTGGCAGCAGGGCAGTGAGTTTGGCGAGTCCGTTCATCTGCGCGTTCTCCATCGTAGATATCAGCTTAACCTAAGAATAACTATTCCTTGTATTAGCCATGTCAGGAATAGTTTATGCTCAAAACTGAGAGCGTGCTCATACAACCTGCCCGGTAACGATTCCGCCGCGGAATAGCTTTTGCGGATTGGCAAGACCCGCGCCATGCTGAACAGATGCCGGACTTGTCGTCCATTCATCGCTATGGAGCTGCTATGAATTCCTTGTTTACTTCGCTGGACTGGATGGTCTTTGCGATCTACTTTGCCATCATCGCCTACACGGGCTGGTATTTCAGCCGCGTCAAGATAACCTCAACCAAAGACTATTTCTTAGGCGGCAACGCGATGTCAATGTGGGTCGTCGCAGTTTCAGTGCTGGCCACCTCACAATCTGCCGCTACATTTCTCGGCGGCCCGGAATCCAGTTACCGCGGCAATCTGACCTATCTGGCGACCAACATCGGAGCCGTGATTGGTGCCTTGTTTGTCGCCTGGGTTTTGATCCCCCGCTTTTATCAGAGCAAAGTGTCCACCGTGTATGAACTGCTGCAGGTGCGTTTCGGCGAGAAGACCAAACGCCGCGCAGGCAGCATGTATCTGATCGGACGGGTCTTTGCCTCAGGCTCACGACTTTATATGGCAGCCATTGCAGTATCGATGATCCTGTTTACCAATATCGAGCCACAGAGTGTGATCACTTCGGTGATGATTTTGGTGGTAGTCGGATTGGCGTACACCTACATGGGTGGTATTCGCTCGGTGATCTGGAGTGATCTGATCCAGCTGATCGTGTATGTCGGCGCAGCCCTGGCAGTGATCGTCTACCTGCTGAGCCAGATCCCGGCAGACTTGGGCCAAATCATTCAGGCGTTGGAATCGCCGGGAAATGATCAGTTATCCAAACTGACGTTTCTAGATTTTCGTCTTGATTTCAGTCCGGCCGGCACCTTCAGTTTTTGGGCGTGTATCACTGGCTTTGTCCTGCTCAATATCGGCGCATTTGGTCTGGATCAGGACATGACCCAACGCGTCCTGACCTGTAAAGATGCCAAACAAGGCTCTCAGGCGATGATCAACTCCATTTTGTACGCCATTCCTGTGGTACTGATCTTCATGTCGATCGGCTTGTTATTGTATATCTTCTACCAACGTCCGGATCTGATGGGCATGGCCAGCAAGAACGTGGTACAAAGCTTCAATGGCGAGAAAGTCACTATTTTCATGTACTACGTGTTAAACGAAATGCCTGCCGGGCTGCGTGGTCTGGTAACTGTCGGGGTGGTCGCTGCGGCACTGTCGACCCTCAACTCTGGCCTCAACTCAATGTCATCGGTTGCCATTCAGGATCTGTATAGGCCATGGAAAGAAGCTCGTCATGGTCAGCAAAGTGAGATGCACTATGTAAAAGCTGGCCGGGTGGGCATGGCCGTGGCCGCCGCCACACTCGGCAGCATGGGGATTTTATGCTACTACTGGCAGCAATACACCGACATGCCCCTGCTGTCTTTCGCTTTGAGCGTCATGGTGTTTGCCTACACTGGCCTATTGGGGGTCTATTTTACGGCTCTGTTTACCCAGCGCGGCAATCAGGCGTCGGTTGGCTGGGCATTATTGGCAGGGTTTACCACCACTCTGTTGCTCCAGGCTTACGTCTGGGACAGTGTGATGGCTATCGTCTATCCACAGTGGGTGGGCATTCGCCTCGCTTTCCCTTACCAGTTATGTGTCGGAACGCTGGTTTCCCTGCTGGTGTGTCTGAGCGGTAAAGCACAGCCCCAAGAGCATAGCCAGATGCAGGAGGCACGCTCATGATCAGCCATCTTCTGGCCGTGGACGGCGGCGGCAGCAAAACCGCTCTGCGTCTGTCTGCATTAACTGAATCCGGCCCCATCCCGATCAGCGAACATACCTTCGGGCCGTCCTCCCTGACGCAACAGGGCGAACACGCTTACGCGCTGCTGAGTGAGGCGATCACTCAGCAACTGACCAGCCATCAGTTGAACCCCGCGCAGTGCGCTGTCGCCATTGGAGTGGCCGGCAGCGGCAATCCACACCTCAAAGCCGGGCTAGAGCAGGCACTATCGTTCTGCCCGCACCTTCAGATCACCTCCGATGCCCATATTTCGCTGCTGGGTGCCAATCGGGGCGAACCGGTCAACTGCCTGGCCATTGGTACCGGGAGCGTTGCTACCCGGCTGGAGTCCAATGGGGATATCACACTGCTTGGCGGCTGGGGCTTCCCCATTGGTGATCAGGGCGGCGGTGCCTGGTTGGGGATGCAAGCCGTCCGGGCACTGATCCGCAGCTATGAAAACAATGAATCCAATCCGCTGACTCTGACGCTGGCGACCTCACTCGGCAGCCAGCGCGCTGCCATTCTGTCCTGGCTCAAACAGGCTGACGCCTGCGCTTATGCGGCTCTGGCACCGTTGGTGCTGAGCCATGCGCAGCAAGGGTGCAGCGTCAGTTGTGATATTCTTCAGCGGGGCGGACAGCATATTGAGCAGCTTGTGAAAGATTGCTGCAAAAATAATGACTTAGCTATCGTTTTTCTCGGTAGTCTGGGACAATACTATCAATCACGCCTTTCACTAGCGTGGCAGGCACGCTGCATCACAGCGCAAGGCGATGCACTCGACGGTGCCACACGGTTGGCGCATCAACTGGCAGGAGAACACCATGACTCGTGAACTTTATATCGGCGTAATGTCCGGTACCAGCCTCGACGGTGTCGACACCGCTCTGGTGGCCATCGAAAATCAAGACATTGAACTGCTGGCGTACGACGAATACGCGATGCCGGACGCTCTCAAACAGCGCCTGCTTAACGTGTGTATCGGTCAGTCCACCAATCTGGTGGAAATCGGCGAACTGGATCACCTGCTCGGTCATCTGTTTGCGGATGCCGTCAATGCTTTACTGGACAAATCCGGTTACGAGGCGGCGCAAGTCCGCGCGATCGGTAACCACGGACAGACAGTATTCCATCAACCGTCCGGTACCGCACCATTCACCATGCAGCTCGGTGATGCCAATATTGTCGCCACGCAAACCGCCATTGATACCGTGGCCGATTTTCGCCGCAAAGACATGGCGCTGGGCGGCCAGGGCGCACCTTTAGTACCCGCTTTTCACCGGACGATTTTCCACTCCACCGACTCCTGCGTGGTGGTACTCAATATTGGCGGCGTGGCAAACATCTCTGTTCTTCGTCCGGGCGAACACGTTCTGGGCTACGACACCGGTCCGGGCAACCTGTTGCTGGATGCCTGGTGTCAACAGCACAACGGATTCAAGTATGATCAGGATGCCCGTCTGGCGTGCCAGGGAGACGTAGTGCCAGCGTTGCTGGCGCGACTACTGCAAGAGCCTTATCTGACTCAGCCGTACCCGAAAAGCACCGGACGTGAACTGTTTAATCTGCCGTGGTTAATGCCGCAGTTGCAAGACGTTGAGCTAAGCGCCGCCGATGTGCAGCGCACTCTGTGCGAATACACCGCCCAAACCATCGCCAACGAAGTCGGCGCGTTTCACTCCGGCCCTGCGCCAGAGCTGTTGGTGTGTGGCGGTGGAGCACGCAACCCGCTGCTGATGGAGCGTCTGGCCGCTTTATTGCCAGACTGGACCGTGGCTCAGACCAGTGACCGCGGGGTCGACAGCGACTACATGGAAGCCATGGCCTTTGCCTGGCTGGCACAACGCCGTATCCATAACCTGCCAAGCAATTTGCCTGAAGTGACCGGAGCCAGTAAGCTGGCGTCGCTGGGCGTTCTTTATTTTGCTTAGCCGTCAATCATAAGGAATATCATGACTAACGATGCATTACTTGCAGCGCTGTCTCATTTGGTGTCAGAGGGCCGTAACCCGGACACCATGGACATCGATCTGCTGCCTTCACTTGAAATCGTTAAACGCCTTAATCAACAGGACAAACTGGTCCCGCTGGCGGTAGAAAAAGTGCTGCCGGAGATCGCCGACGCGGTGGATTGTATTACCCAAGCTTTTCAACACGGCGGCCGGCTGGTGTACATCGGAGCGGGAACCAGCGGTCGACTTGGCGTGCTGGACGCGTCGGAATGCCCTCCGACCTTTGGCGTGTCAGATCAGATGGTACTGGGCCTGATTGCAGGAGGACCGGAAGCGATCCTGAAAGCCAAAGAGGGGGCTGAAGATTCCCCACAGTTGGGGATGGAAGATTTGCAGCGCATCCGTTTTAGCGAGCAGGATGTGTTGGTGGGTATCGCCGCCAGTGGCCGGACCCCCTACGTAATTGGTGCACTTGAATACGCCAATCAGCTCGGCGCAACCACAGTCGCACTCTCATGTAATCCAGACTCGACGATTGCCCATCTGGCTAACATTGCCATCAGCCCGGTGGTCGGTCCGGAAGCCCTGACCGGCTCTACCCGACTCAAATCCGGGACGGCGCAGAAGCTGGTTCTGAACATGCTGACAACCGCCTCTATGATCCGCTTGGGGAAAAGCTATCAAAACTTGATGGTGGATGTGAAAGCGACCAACAAAAAGCTGGTCGCCCGTGCCGCTCGTATCGTCATGCAGGCCACCGATTGCGATTATGCTGAAGCACGGTCACTGCTGACGCGCAGCGACAACAACGCCAAAGTGGCCATACTGATGCAACTGACAGGCATGGATTACCAGCAAGCCAAAGCGAAACTCGACAGCAATCAGGGATTTCTGCGCAAAGCGGTTGATCACGACAACGAGAGCCGTTAACGGCTCTCATTGGATTTAATGATCGACACTACCGTATGCCCTGGCTGGGGCCAGAATTCAGCAGGTTTACTGCATATGATAATCCGATCTTTTTCGCCCACAGAAAACAGCGGCAGTACAAAGCTTTCTTTGTGATGTGACAGATAGTCCTGATAGCTGAAACTGTCACTCAGTTTGGTGTGCTTGATCTCACCGCCCTGATTAAGCAGACTGGCGAGCTTTTTGTAACTCACCTCTCCGCCCAGAAATGACATACCGCGATACTCTTCGGCAACGTAGTGCTTGTCGTGGTTACCATTGCCATTATTGTCCTGCAGACAATAGACTTTCTGATCACCGAATTCACTCACCAACTGCATACACGCCATGGCGTTGAAATGTCGATCCGGGCTCAGCGCCAGCACTTGACCGATGCCGATCAGATCCAGGTATTCCTCAGCATGGCTGGAAATCGGATTGCCGTAATAACATTCCAGTCCCAACATCCGGCTCTGGCGAATATAATCCCAGTTTGAGTCTGTCAGCAGCACACGTCGATCGTATTTGGCCAACGCCAGACCTATTTTACGTGCCACTTCGTTGGCACCAACCAACATAAAGCCTTTCGGAGCAGGCTCCGCCACACCGAGAGCGATGGCCACCGGACGGGCAGTCGCACTTTGCAGTACCACCGTACCGATGATCACCATAAACGTCAGCGGCACCAGCAACGCAGCTTCCGCCATACCATACTCGACCAGCTTGATTGCAAACAGTGATGAAATGGATGCCGCCACTATGCCACGCGGAGCGACCCAGGAGAGAAACAGCTTTTCTCTCACGGCCAGATTACTGCGCAGCGTAGAGAGAAATATCGACGCGGGTCTTGCGACCAATTGCATGAAAGCAAACAACAGCAGAGCACCTGCGCCAAGCGCGGTAAACTCATCAATACTGATACGTGCCGCGAGGAAAATAAACAGGCCCGTGATCAGCAAGATAGTCAAATGCTCTTTAAAGTGAAGAATATGCTGAATATTGACGTCTCTGGCATTGGCCAGCCACATGCCCATCACTGTCACCGTCAGTAGTCCGGCTTCAGACTCTATTGCATTCGACAGAGTGAACACCCCCAGCACCACACTCAGTACCGCGAACGGCTGAAGATATTCCGGCAGCATACCGCGACGTAGTATGTGTGCCATCAGTGCCCCGACCCCCGTACCGAGTATCACCCCCACTGCAATGATCGCGGCAAACACTTCCAGGCTGTGCATCTGGCTGTTGGAGACAATGAATTCATACACCATCACCACGAATAACGCCCCTAACGGGTCGATCAAAATGCCTTCCCAACGCAGAATGTTGGCCAGCTTGCTGGTCGGGCGCACGGTACGCAATAACGGCACGATCACCGTTGGGCCCGTGACGACCGTTAAGCTGCCAAACAACAACGCCAGTGGCCAGTCAAAATCCAGCAGATGGTGAGCGGCCACACTGGTTAGCCCCCAGGAAATCAAGGCTCCCAGGGTAACGATGCTCCAGACCGAACGGCTGACGCCACGGATCTCCTTGAAATTCAGTGTTAAGCTGCCTTCAAACAAAATCACCGCCACCGCGAGAGAAATGAGCGGAAACAGCAGATCACCGAGCAGATGATCCGGGTCCAACACGCCGCTAACCGGACCGACCACAATCCCAGCGAGCAACAAAAACAAAATCGCCGGCAATCTCAACCGCCATGCCAGCCACTGACAACCGAGCCCAACCACACCGACAGCGGCAAACATCAGCGCAGAACTTTCCATTTGCATAGTGAGCTTATCCCGTCCGGTTTAGTAGTCGGAATTGTTGGTACTGTAGTCATTCCAACCACGCTGCCATTCCATTCGGAATTTCTGTGCGCTTTTGGTGCCTTCACAAACGCCGCTGTAATACTGTCCGGATAAGCCTATCTGATAGGCAAAGTTCGGATTGCAGTACTCGTCCAGCCCTTCGCTGTAACCGAGGTTGTAATCCGCCTGATTGGCCGCACCATACTTGGAGAGCTCTTTGTAATTGCGCTGCTCCGCCCCTTTCACGCCATCCTGATAACCGATTTGATGCCAATTACCCTGCTGCGCCAGGTCTGCGGTACTGCTGGCACAGCCTGCCAGGATTGCCACTGCGCTCAATATTATGATTGTTTTCATTTTTGTTCCTTTATAACAATGCGTGTACTACCCACCAACATGCCACTAACGACATACTTTTGCTACCCAATTGTAGACTATCCGGCTTCGCCGGGAGAGCAGCACTCCTCTTGCACCACAACCGTTCACTCCGCACCAAAACCGCTCAATGTCATTGGCTACCACTCACATCAGGATACGACCACTCAAGGTAAAAGCGGATGTTTCTCGACTCCTTGCGACGTAATATCCAGGCTGAGCTTAATCAATTAATCAAGGGACAATTGCTATGTTGTGGTTCTTAACCTGTGTCGCAGCCCTCATCGGCGGATACTTTATTTACGGCGCTTTCGTCGAGAAAATATTTGGTATTAATGAACAGCGCCAAACACCGGCACACACCAAAACCGACGGGGTCGATTACGTACCGATGTCAACCAAGAAAGTGTACCTGGTGCAGTTGCTGAACATTGCGGGTGTGGGTCCGATTTTTGGCCCAATTATGGGAGCGCTTTACGGCCCTGCCGCTATGCTGTGGATCGTGATCGGCTGTATCTTCGCAGGCGCGGTACACGACTACTTCTCCGGCATGCTGTCCGTGCGCAATGGTGGTGCATCGGTTCCGAGTATTACCGGACGTTATCTGGGCAATGGCGCGAAACATTTTATGAACATTTTTGCCATTGTTCTGCTGCTGCTGGTTGGGGTGGTGTTTGTCTCCGCACCTGCTGGCATGATCACCAACCTGATCAACGATCAGACCAGCCTCAACGTCAGCATGACAACCATGGTGGTGATCATCTTCGCGTACTACATCATTGCAACCATTGTCCCTGTCGATAAAATCATTGGCCGCTTTTATCCACTGTTCGGGGCGCTGCTGATTTTCATGTCTGTCGGCCTGATGACGGCCGTTGCCGTCTCCAGTGAACACACGGTGATGGGCGATTTCCAGGTCAGTGATATGTTCTCTAACCTGAACCCGAACGACATGCCATTGTGGCCTGCCCTGTTCATCACCATCGCCTGTGGTGCGATCTCTGGTTTCCATGCCACACAATCGCCGCTGATGGCACGCTGCATGGAAAACGAAAAGAACGGCCGTTTTGTCTTTTATGGCGCGATGATCGGCGAAGGTGTTATTGCCCTAATTTGGTGTGCAATCGCCCTGTCGTTCTTCGGCTCACTGGAAGCGTTGTCGGAAGCGGTGAAAAACGGCGGACCAGGCAATGTCGTGTACAGTTCTTCTTTCGGTCTGTTGGGTGTCTTTGGTGGTGTGATTGCCTTCCTGGGCGTTGTGATCCTGCCCATCACCTCTGGTGACACAGCGTTCCGCTCAAGCCGCCTGATTCTGGCCGAGTACTTCAATATGGAGCAGAAAACACTACGCAATCGTCTGCTGATGGCAGTGCCTCTGTTCGTGATCGGCGGCGTACTGACTCAAGTCGATTTCGGTATCATCTGGCGTTACTTCGGTTTTGCCAACCAAACTACGGCCGTTATGATGTTGTGGACCGCATCCGCTTACCTGCTGCGCCACAATAAGTTGCACTGGATCACCACCGTGCCAGCGGTCTTCATGACCAGCGTCTGTGTGACCTTCATCCTCAACAGCAGCACGCTCGGCTTCGGTCTGCCAATGCAGCTGTCGACCATCGTGGGTGTAGTATTCTCGCTGGCGGCCATGGTCTACGTGATCAAGACGTCAAAAGGCAAAGGTGAAATGGCCCTGAGCGACGAAGAAAAACCTCAGGCAGTGGCGGAGACCGCCTGACCTTGTAACGATTTAGCTTAAACGTCAAAGAGCTCCTTCGGGAGCTCTTTTTGTTTTCACAAGACCACTATGACTCTGCTTGTGCGAGTGACAGCAGCCTCAGTACCCAAAGCCCACCAGAACAAGATGCTTTGCTGTGGCAGCGCATCCAGCCCTAACCAAACACTCTGCGCGAGATAGAAAAAAGGCGACCATCAGGTCGCCTCATTGTTCCATCACCAGGTTAGTCAACCTGTTTGATTTGCAGCTCTTTCGGCACTTCAAAGAACATGTTTTCTTCGCGCCCCAGCACTTCCTCGACAGACTCAGCGCCAAGTTCGCGGATTCGATTGAGGATCTGGTTAACCAGCTCTTCCGGCGCCGACGCCCCGGCAGTCACACCGATCTTCTGTTTGCCCTCAAACCATTGTGGCTGAATGTCTTCCGGACAGTCAGTCAGATACCCCGGCGTGCCGAGTTTCTCAGCCAGCTCTTTCAATCGGGTGGAGTTGGACGAATTCTTGGAGCCCACTACCACCATCACATCCACCGTTTCCGCCAGCTCACGCACAGCATCCTGACGGTTCTGAGTCGCGTAACAAATATCATCTTTCCGCGGCCCCTGAATGTGTGGAAATACCCGACGTAGCTCTTCAATCACATCGGCGGTTTCATCCACCGACAACGTTGTCTGGCTGACGTAGTGAAGATTATCCGGGTGCTTTACTTTGCCCTGCAACGCCGCGACATCAGCCGGCTTTTCCACCAGATACATACCACCGCTATCGCTGGCGTACTGCCCCATGGTCCCTTCCACTTCAGGGTGACCCGCGTGGCCAATCAGCACCACTTCCATATTCTTACGGCTGGCGCGCGCCACCTCCATATGCACTTTCGTGACCAGTGGGCATGTGGCATCAAACACCGTCAAAGCACGGGCTTTCGCTTCCTGACGGACTGCCTGCGAGACTCCATGAGCAGAAAAAATTACGATGTTGTCGTCCGGCACTTCATGCAGCTCTTCGACAAACACCGCACCACGACGTTTCAGGCCTTCGACCACAAACCGGTTGTGCACCACTTCATGGCGGACATAAATCGGCGGTTGATACATTTCCAGCGCACGTTCAACAATGCTGATGGCGCGATCAACACCGGCACAGAAACCGCGTGGGTTTGCTAACAGTATTTTCATTTCATTGCTCATGGGAGTTCTTCTGTCTGGGGCGTTATTCTACTGACAAAATCTCAACTTCAAAAGTCACATCTTGTCCGGCCAGAGGATGATTGAAGTCCACGGTCACGGAATCCCCTGCGATCTCGGTAATGATCCCCGGAATTTCCATCCCATCCGGACCGCTGAACGCCATGACGGTGCCAACTTCCACTTCAGCGTCACCGACAAAACGGGCGCGATCCATATGATGGATGTTGTCCGGGTTTGGCATACCAAATGCGTCGGCGGCTTTCAGTTCAATGGCTTTCTGCTCATTCGGTGCCATCCCCAGCAGACATTGTTCAAAATTATCGCTCAGACTGCCGTCACCAATCACCAGCTTGGCTGGCTTGCCCATGTTGTGCGTACTGTCGGCCACCGAGCCATCGCTGAGTTTAATCGTAAAATGCAGGGTCACTGCTGAATTGTGGGTAATCGTAGTCACGTCAGGGCTTCCTTGATAGATGACGGGCATCGCCCGCGAGTTGACTCTGTGTCGAGCCTTTATAGTAAAAAGCGCCTCCCGAATCAACGGATGGCGCTTAGGGTTATTCAGTTCCTGGGCGGTTCAGCCTTTGGCCTTGTCTTTACTGCGAAAGCTGTCGACAATGATCATCGCCGCACCAATACAAATGGCCATGTCTGCCAGATTGAATGCTGGCCAGTGATGATTTCCCCAAAAAAAGTCCAGATAATCCACCACGAAACCATGCACCACTCGGTCAAACACGTTGCCAACCGCGCCACCAATGATCAGCGCATACGCAATGTTGTTCCACTTCTCTTGTGCGGGTAACTTGCTCATCCAGTAAGAGAGCATGGCCGTGACTGCAAAAGCAATCCCCGTAAACAACCAACGTTGCCATCCCGCCTGATCACTCAGGAAACTGAACGCGGCACCGTAGTTGTGGACGTATAACAGGTTGAAGAACGGCAGGATCTCTATGCGGTTTTCCCAACCGTAACCCATGCTGTTCATCACCACCAGCTTGATGCCGATGTCGGCAACAAACACCAGCAAAGCCAGCCACAGCCAGCGAATACCAGATTGTTTTAAAGTTAGCGTCTGTTCACTCATTCATCATTCCTGTTATCACGGCCACCGCAGCGGCCGTGAAATCAAATTAAGCGAATCGACGAACTTCGCCTTCACCGTCGACGTTAGACACACAGCGACCACAAATGGTTTCGTGACCAACAATGGTGCCAACATCCGGAGTGTGGTGCCAACAGCGGTCGCACTTCTCAGCGTCAATCGCGGCAACTTCAACGAACAAGCCATCCAGTTCAGTGGCATGCGCCGCTTGACCTTTTTCGCTCACTGGCTTAACCACTGCATCAGAGGTTAGCAACACAAAACGCAGCTCATCTTGCAGTTTGTTGATTTTCGCTGCCAGCGCGTCGTCAGCGTACAGCGTGACTGACGCCTGCAACGCACCACCAATGATTTTTTCGTTACGTGCAGCTTCCAATTGCTTATTGACGGCATTACGCACCGACTGAATTTCAGCCCAGAATTCGTTGTTCAGCTCTTCGCCTTCAGCCAGACCGAACAGACCATCGAACCATTCCCCCGTGAAGACAAACTTGTCACGTTGACCCGGCATTTCGTTCCAGATCTCGTCCGCTGTGAACGACATGATTGGCGCCATCCAGCGAACCAAAGCTTCAACGATGTAGTACAGTGCGGTCTGACAGCTGCGCTGCGCGTGGCCACCACGTTTCGCGGTGTACTGACGATCTTTGATCACGTCCAGGTAGAACGAGCCCATTTCAATTGAACAGAACTGCATCAAACGCTGCGTGACGGCGTGCGTGTTGTATTCGCCGTACGCTTTCACGATCTCTTCTTGCGCGGCGAGTGCACGACCAACCGCCCAGCGATCCAGTGCCACCATTTCGTCAGCCGGAACCAGATCCGTTTCTGGGTTGAAACCGTTGAGGTTCGCCAGGAAGAAACGGGCGGTGTTACGGATGCGACGGTACGCATCGGCGCTGCGTTTCAGAATTTCATCCGATACGGCGACTTCGCCAGTGTAATCGGTTGATGCCACCCACAGGCGCAGAATGTCGGCACCCAGCTTGTTGGTCACATCTTTAGGTGCCACAACGTTACCGATCGACTTCGACATCTTACGGCCTTGACCGTCAACCACGAAACCGTGTGTCAGTACTTGTTTGTATGGCGCTTCGCCTTTCATCGCGATCGATGAGATCAGTGAAGACTGGAACCAACCGCGGTGTTGGTCAGACCCTTCCAGGTACAGATCTGCACTGTGGCCGTGGTATTCTTCACGAGCATCAACCACTGAGAAGTGGGTCACACCCGAGTCAAACCAGACGTCGAGTGTATCCAGTACTTTCTCGTAATTCGCTGCATCTTCTTCGCCCAGCAGTTCCGCCGCATCGACATCCCACCAAGCCTGAATGCCTTTTTGCTCAACCAGTTGAGCCACTTTTTCAATCAGCTCAGAGGTGTTGGGGTGAAGTTCTGCGGTTTCTTTATGCACAAACAGTGCAATCGGCACACCCCAGGTACGCTGACGAGAGATACACCACTCTGGGCGACCTTCGATCATGCCTTCAATGCGGCTTTGACCCCATTCAGGCATCCACTGTACACCTTTGATGGACTCAAGTGCTTTTGTACGCAGGCCAGCCTGGTCCATAGACACGAACCATTGTGGGGTTGCGCGGAAAATGATTGGCGTTTTATGACGCCAGCAGTGCGGGTAGCTGTGCTCGTAAGCGTGGTGATGCAGCAGCGCACCTTTCTCTTTGAGCGTTTCCACAACCGCATCATTGGCTTTAAATACATGTTGACCAGCAAATAGCTCTGTATCTGGCAGGTAAACGCCGTTGGAACCTACCGGGTTCGCGACTTCCAGACCGTATTTTTGACCAACCGCGAAGTCTTCCTGGCCGTGGCCAGGTGCCGTGTGAACCACACCCGTACCAGAATCTGTTGTCACGTGATCGCCAAGAATCGCAGGCACAGTAAAGTCGTAGAACGGATGCTGGTACTGAGTCAGCTCCAGATCCGCGCCTTTCGCAAAGCCCAGATTGTGGAAGTGCTCGATGCCGGCACGATCCATCACGTCTTTCGCCAGCTCAGAAGCGACGATAATACGCTCAGGTTGACGTTCAGACGCATCGTCACCCTCAACTTGGATCAACACGTATTCCAGATCGTCACGCAGACACACCGCGCGGTTCGCTGGCAGTGTCCAAGGTGTGGTGGTCCAGATAACGATAGAAATATCGCCGTGACCTTCGTGGCCTTCGCTTAATGCAAATTTAGACAACAACGCCGCTTCGTCTGCCGCTTTAAAGCGCACATCAATCGAAGGAGAGACTTTGTCTTTGTACTCGACTTCTGCTTCTGCCAATGCAGAGCCACAGTCGGTACACCAGTGAACCGGTTTGAAGCCTTTCAACAGGTGACCTTGGTCAGCAATCTTACCCAATGCACGGATGATGTTCGCTTCCGTGTCGAAGTCCATGGTGCGGTAAGGCTTGTCCCACTCACCCATGATACCAAGGCGCTTAAAGCTCTCTTTCTGACCTTCAACCTGACCCGCAGCGTAGTCACGGCATTTTTCGCGAAACTCCGCCGCGGTAACTTTTTGACCTGGTTTACCAACCTTTTTTTCTACCATCAGTTCGATAGGCAGACCGTGGCAGTCCCAGCCAGGAATGTAAGGTGCGTCAAAACCTGAAAGTGTTTTGGATTTAATAATAATGTCTTTAAGAATCTTGTTCAGTGCGTGGCCAATATGAATATCACCGTTGGCGTATGGAGGGCCATCGTGTAATACAAAAGATTTTTTGCCTTTTTTCGCTTTACGGATTTCGCCGTAAAGGTCTTCTTGATACCAACGCTTCAGCATTTCTGGCTCGCGGTTGGCCAGATTGCCGCGCATCGGAAACCCTGTTTCAGGTAAGTTCAGGGTATCTTTATACTCACTCATCGATTCTTAATTCCGTTATGTTGGGCGATAGTTAGACATTATGTTAAACGGTGGACTAAACCGTTTAACGCTTAAGCCGACGCAGCCACACCCTTGCTGCCTCAGCATCCAATTCAATTTGTTGTTTGAGCGCATCAAACGACTCAAATTTATGCTCGTCTCGGAGCTTATGTAACAGTGCGACTTCCAGCTGTTTGCCGTACAAATTGCCGTGAAAGTCAAACAAATGCACTTCAAGTTGTTGGCGAATGCCATTGACCGTCGGGCGCTGGCCGATATTCGCGACGCCGCCAACCGGCGTGTCCTGTAAACCGTATGCTTCAACGACATACACACCGGAAACCGGTGACACGCAACGCTTGAGCGGGATATTGGCGGTTGGGAAACCTATGGTTCTGCCCAATTTTCGGCCGTGTGACACCCGCCCACTGATGCTGTACTGACGCCCCAGCATGCTACTGGCGGCAACCAGATCATCACTAGCCAGCGCTTCACGAATCGCGGTGCTGCTGACACGTTGTTGCTGCAAACAGAAACTCTGGGTACTGACGACTTCAAAGCCGTATTCCCGGCCGGCTTGTTGCAACATGGCAAAGTTGCCCGTGCGCCCTTTGCCGAAGCAAAAATCATCGCCAACCACCAGAAACTTAACACCCAATTTTGCGACCAACAAGTCACGAATGAACTGTTCCGCACTCAGGTTGGCAAAGTGCACATTAAAGTTCACACACAGCAGTCTGTCGATATTGAGTTTCCCGAGCTGCACAAACTTATCGCGCAGGCGAGTCAGACGGGCCGGCGCTTTGTCTTTCGCGAACAGCTCCATCGGTTGAGGTTCAAACGTCATCACCACTGAAGGTAAGTCCAGTGCTTTCGCCTGCTCAGAAACCTGGCTCAACACTTGTTGATGCCCGAGGTGCACACCATCAAAGTTGCCGATGGTCAGAACACAGCCATGATGACTTGCTTTGATGTTATGAATACCGCGGATTAATTCCATGGAGATACGCTGAAACCTTGCAATTCTCAATTATCAATGTGTGAAACTGACGGATTATATACTAATCCATCTTAATCTGTCGCTGCTTTTAAGTCTTTTAGGCGAATCCCCATGATAAACAGACTAATGAGATATACCAAGGCACCAAGGCCAATCAGCATCGCCAACATCAGCGCCCGGTACGACCCACTCCAGCTCAGCCACACCGACATGTCTTTATCTGCCCACAGGATTGCTGCGACCATCAGTGCGCCACCGACAATCAGACGCGCCACGAAAGAGATGGTCTGGCGAGTCACCTGATACACCCCCTGCAAATGCAGACCGCGGTACAACAGCGCCATATTGACAAATGCCGACAAGGCCGTGGCTATCGCCAGACCGACATAACCGTACATCCAGGCAAAAATCGCGTTGAATACCATATTGGTCACCATAGCAATGATGCCGTATTTGACCGGCGTTCTGGTGTCCTGGCGCGAGTAATATCCCGGGGCCAGCACTTTGATCAGCATAAAGTTCAACAGGCCAGACGCATACGCCAGCAGAGACAGCGACGCCTGATGCACATCGTGAGGACTGAACTCCCCGCGCATAAACAGTACCATTAACATCGGTTTGGCCAACACCATCAACCCCAACATGGCGGGAATCCCCAACAGGGTGACCATACGCACCCCCCAGTCCATAGTGTGAGCAAAGCCTTCGCCTTGGGCGTCGACGTGTTTACGCGACAGCGCCGGCAAAATCACCGTGGCAATTGCGATACCAAACAACCCGAGCGGAAACTCCAGCAACCGGTCAGAATAATACAGCCAGCTGATTGAACCGGTTTGCAGAAAACTGGCAATAAAGGTGTCAAACAACAGGTTGATCTGGCTGACGGAAACCCCGAACAACGCGGGGATCATCAGCGTCCGGATCTTTACGACCCCCGGGTCACGCCAGCCCCATTTCGGCTTGACCATCACCCCGGCCTTAATCAGAAACGGGATCTGAAACAGAAACTGAACCAGACCACCGAGAAACACCCCGATCGCCAAACCAATCTCCGGCTGAGTCATCTGCGGTGAAATAAACCAGGCCGAAAAGATGATCATCACATTGAGAAACACCGGCGTAAAAGAAGAGACGGCGAATTTTCCCATGGTGTTGAGGATGGCACCGGACAGGGCCACAAACGTAATGAACCATAAATAAGGAAAGGTCAGTTTGAGCATCAAGGTGGCGAGTTCAAACTTTTCTGCCGACGGACCACCATTCAGCCAGTCCCAGAACCACCCCGCCGCAAACACCGCAGTGACGGCTCCGGAGAACAGAATACCCAGCAGGGTAACCACGGTGACAATCACCCCGAGCGTACCGGCAGCGCGAGCAACCAGCTCACGCGTTTTGTCCATATCCCCCTGAGCATGTGATTCGGTTAAGACCGGAACAAACGCCTGAGAGAATGCGCCTTCGGCAAACAGGCGACGTAAAAAATTGGGGATCTTATTGGCCAGAAAAAAGACATCAGCCCCAGCCCCTGCGCCCATCAAGTTGGCGACTACCACGTCCCGGACTAATCCCAGGACACGCGAAACCAAAGTCATGGCACTGACGATCAGGCCAGACTTAAGAAGACGTTTACTCACTTTAACCTCTGTCGAAGCAGCTAAAAATCCGATTATCTACCTCGCCGGGAAAGGAATGTCGGCGTAAGAGCAGATAAGTATTAGCATTGGTATAAAAATACTGTTAGAATCCACGCCATCTTAACCGCGAAGACCTTTTCTTACCAAAATTTGTTTGGTTTCGAGTGGTTTTTGCACAAATCATTTGACAATTAAGTGCTAATGAGGGATATTCCCTGCCCTTAAATTGTCACCGAACTAAAGTTTTTGGGAGTTAGACCCTTGGCAAATAGTAAATCTGCTAAGAAGCGCGCTATCCAGGCTGAGAAACGTCGCCAGCACAATGCTAGCCGTCGTTCAATGATGCGCACTTACATGAAGAAAACTGTTGCTGCTATCGAAGCAGGCGACAAAGCTGCTGCAACTGAAGCATTTGCTGCAGTTACACCAATCCTAGACCGCATGGCGACTAAAGGCCTTATTCACAAGAATAAAGCTGCACGTCATAAGTCTCGCTTCTCTGCTGCAATCAAAGCTCTGTAATAGAACTCTGATAACACAGTGAAGAAAAAAACCGGCTGCATGGCCGGTTTTTTTATACCTGAATTTTACCTTAAAAAGTAAAAAGCGATGGCTTACGCCATCGCTGCTTCCTTGCAATACAGCTGATGCAGCAAATGAATCATGGCTTTCACCTCATCACTGCTCAACGTGTAGTAAACCGTTTGAGCCTCTTTGCGTGTATGCACCAGACCGTCTCGTCGCAGCCACGCCAGATGCTGGGATAATGCCGACTGGCTCAATTCAAGTTTACTGCACAATTCTCCAACCGATAGCTCCTGATTATGCAGCATGCACAAGATCTGCAGCCGACGCTCATTAGCCATGGCCTTAAGCAACACCACCGCTTTAGCCGAGTTTTTTTCCATTTCTTGTAGGTTCATAGGCGGGATCCCTTGGAACAACTGTACATCTCAGACTTCACAAGTTTAACCTAGTCAGTCAAGCGAATTTATAAAAATTTACAATATCAGCGGAGATAGTAATCGATTTGTTCACAAGAATAAAATTAATCATTCAAACAAATTGCTAAAATCCGCGTCACAAACGTTTTTTACTGCCGGATGTTGGATCATCCTCTCGGCAAAAATGACATAATATTCTTCTCTAAGCTCCTCGATGTGTCCGATCAACTGAAGCGGCAGATCATCCCCCACTTCTGACACATATAAAGAAGGCGCAAGAAAAATCACATCATGGTGATAACGGGCAAAGGCTTTCATTAATGCCGCATCATCGAATTCACCCAAGATGTTGGGCTGAATGCCCTGACGATCAAACCACTGCAGTACTTTACGCCCCATCGCCGTGCGACTTCCAGGGATCAGCAGTTTACGCTGCTCAAGCACCGCAGGAAATCTGACCTTATCCAGATTGCCAGAGCAGAAAAAGCTCATCTTACTCTCACCCAGCTTTTTACTGTACAGCCCCGGGCTCTGACCGGAATCCACCGGACAGTCGGATAAAATCATGTCTAATTTATGTTGCGACAGTTGTTCAAGTAACATTTCGTGGGTCGACTCAAAACAACGTAAATGAATGCTGTTGTCTGCTGGTACAGTCGTCATCAGAATCTTACTTACCAATCGCTTTGACAACGCATCCGCCACACCAACATCGAACAGGATGTTTGAACGCTGGCTGTAATTGACAATATCCAGCATCTCATAGCTAAGGCCAAACATTCGGTCTGCGTATTTGAACACCAGTTGACCCAACTCGGTAGGCTCGACACTGCGCCCATTACGCTTAGTCAGTTTGCCATCCATCCGTTCTTCCAACGCTTTGATTTGCCCAGTGACAGTTTGCGGCGTCAGAAACAAAGCTTCCGCCGCCTTAGTGACTGAGCCTTGTTTGCATACCATCCAAAAGTAATAAAGGTGGTTGTAGTTGAGGTGAGACATGCCTGTATTCCATCAAGGTCGTCGAGCTTTGTTTATAGCAAATGTATTTTGTGACCACAATAAATCGTTAAAACCGAATTATTAGAGAAAAAATCATAATTATTCCGAACAGTACAACCAGAAATATGACAGCAATGCCGTACCCGTGTCACAAAACGCTTTACATAACACCTACAGGTACGAAAAATCTGCGCCAAAATTCGTCACAAAACAAGTTATAAAAATTATATAAATCAAAAAGATAAATAACTACTGATAATTTTATTCACCAACAAGGGTTCAAGCGCTCAAAAACACATCAGTTTCAATATAACTGTCATATTAATGAAACATTCGCTCTCTACTATCGCCCACAGTTTCAACAACCGACCTCAGTTCTATCCATACAGGTCCACGGAGAAAAAAATGATGAACCAAGCTACTACTGCAGCGTCACCGATTTCGGGTACGACTCGCTGGTTACGCTGGGCTAACTTGGCATTCATGCTTTATCTGCTGCTACTGGCAGTATCTATGGTAGGCAGTGGTTTCAAATGGGCGACGGGCGATCAAGCCAAAGTACTGTTTGAATTTGCCTCTCATCCAGTTGCCGGGTTGATGATCGGCCTGGTGGCGACGGCGTTAATCCAATCCTCCAGTACAGTCACCTCGATCATTGTGGGCCTGGTGGCTGGCGGACTGCCGGTCGAAACCGCCATTCCTATGGTCATGGGCGCCAATATTGGCACCACGGTCACCAACACTCTGGTCAGCCTGGGCCACGTTCGCTGTAAAGAAGAGTTCAAACGCGCGTTTGCAAGTGCCACTATCCACGACTTTTTCAACTTGCTTGCAGTACTGATCTTCCTGCCTCTGGAAATGATGTTTGGCATTCTGGAAAAAATTTCCCATTGGCTGGTGTCGCCACTACTGGCTACCGGTGACATGAGCCTGAAAGGCTTCAACTTCATCAAACCGATCACCAAACCTGTGGTCAGCGCGATCAAAGGCCCGTTGTCAACTTTCGGCGATACGATTGGCGGTGTGCTGTTGATTGTCCTCGGTATTGCCACTATCTTTTTGGCTATCACGGTGATGGGCAAACTGATGAAGAGTCTGATGGTTGGCCGCGCTCGTGACATTCTGAAAAACGCCATTGGCCGTGGCCCGATCCACGGTATCGTATCTGGCTCTATAGTCACGGTTTTGGTGCAGTCTTCTTCTACCACTACCAGCCTGATGGTGCCACTGGTTGGGACTGGCGTCCTGAAAGTGCGTGACGTGTACCCATTTACCCTTGGGGCGAACATCGGTACTTGCATTACCGCGTTATTGGCGGCAACAGCAGTAACGGGTGAGTTCGCGGTCTTCGCCCTGCAAATTGCTCTGGTTCACCTGACCTTCAACATACTGGCAACCCTGCTGATCTTCGGTATTCCGTTCCTGCGTGAACTGCCACTGAAAGGTGCCGATATGATCTCCGAAATGGCGATCAAAAACAAAGCAGTTGTTGCAGGCTACCTGTTATCGGTTTTCCTGATTCTTCCAGGCACCATTCTGGCGTTATCCGCTTAATCAACACCATCGCTTATTGTGACAGGCCCCAATACTGGGGCCTTTTTTGTCTCAGTCAAGCTTATTTAGGACGGTACATTTGACGAACAAAAAAGCCAGCGCGGATGCTGGCTTTTTTGTGTTGAATTACGGCTTAGACCGAAAACGGGTATTTGATCGCGTCGTGGCATTGATACCCCGTCACCTCAAAGTCATCCAGCGTTACCCAAGTCTCCAAATCCTCCAAAGAGCGGATATCCGGGTTGATGCTAAACTGAGGTGCCGCAAACGGTTCGCGCTTAAGCTGCACGTCGCGCATCAGCGCCAGCTGATCTTCATAAATGTGCGCGTTGACGATTTTGTGGTACGCCACGCCTGGTTTCTTGCCGGTGATCTGCGCCATGATCGCCAGAAACACATAGACTTGAACCATGTTGAAGTTTAGACCCAGCGGCACATCGCATGAGCGCTGCGTACTATTGAGGAACAAGGTATCCCCCAGCAGGGAAAAGTGATGGCTGTACATACACGGACGCAGGCATCCCATATGAAACTCACCCGGGTTGTAGAAATTAAGAATTTCACCGCGATCATCAACACCGCGGGTTAAGTCATCCACAATCTTACGGAGCTGGTCAATATGCCCCCCATCCGGCTTCGCCCAGGCACGCCCCTGCACTCCATAAACCCGCCCCATGTCATCCTCACCTTTACGATAAGGGTTATCCAGCCAGGCTTGATTCAAGTTGGCGTTGGCGTCCCAGGTTTTGGTGCCCAACTGACGAAAATCGGCCGCATTGTCATAACCTCTGATGTAGCCAAGCAGCTCGGCTACGGCGGCTTTCCAGAAGCTTTTACGCGTGGTCACCAGCGGGAACTGATTGTGACCGACATCGTAACTCAGGTCGGCATTGATCACCGTCAGGCAACGTTTACCGGTGCGTTCGTTTTCAACCCATACGCCCTGATCAACAATACGTTGGCAGAGGTCTAAATACTGTTTCACTTGGATTCCTTACTACTTTGCTGCAACGCCGTCTTTGTACCGTCCACGCTTGTAAGCCCAGATGATCATCAACAGACCGGCCAGAATCATCGGCGTCGACAGGATTTGCCCCATTGAAATCACGCCATCAAACAGCCCCAGTTGCGCATCCGGCTCACGGACGAACTCGACAAGGAAGCGGAATGTACCATATCCGAGTAAAAATAGCCCTGATACCGACCCGAGTGGACGAGGCTTTTTGATAAACCAGTTAAGAATGAAGAACAACACGATGCCTTCCAGTGCCAGTTCATACAGCTGAGACGGATGGCGCGGCAGAGGACCTGCGTTGGGGAAAACCATCGCCCATGGCACGTCTGTTACCCGTCCCCAAAGCTCACCATTCATAAAGTTACCCAGTCGCCCCATCCCGAGGCCAAACGGCACCAGCGGCGCAATAAAGTCGGCCACACCAAAAAAGGTCCGGCCTTGACGATGCGCATACCAGGCCATCGCAGCAATCACACCAAGCAGGCCACCATGGAATGACATTCCGCCGGTCCAGACTTTAAACAGGTAAAGAGGATCGTCGAGGAACAGACCAAAATTATAGAACATCACGTAACCGATACGGCCACCGATCACGACTCCCAAGAAACCCGCAAACAGCAGATCCGATACTTGCTCTCGGGTCCAGCCACTGCCTGGTTTATCAGCCCGGCGGTTAGCCAGCCACAAAGCAAAGGCAAACCCAACTAAATACATCAAACCGTACCAACGTATCGACAAAGGGCCTATCGTGACCAGAACAGGATCAATATTAGGAAATTGGAAGTATTCCTGAGACATAAAACGTTTCTCTTGCTTGAAATAGGTATTAAGAGTGAGATGTCATTGCAGTAACATAGTTCCGGCAACAAACATCAAAAACACGGCAAAAATTTTCTTGAGTGCGGCGGTCGGCATCCGAGTGGCCAAACGAGCACCAATGCGTGTGGTCAGCATCGACGTTGCCGCGATGGCCGCCAATGCAGGCAGATAAACATAGCCCAAGCTGTACGGCGGTAAGTTATCACTGCTGAAACCGTGCAGAATAAACCCGGTCATACCGGAAATCGCGATCACACAACCACACACTGATGATGAGCCGACAGCACGGCGCATTTCGACCCCGTGACGGTTGAGAAACGGCACCGACAACGAACCGCCGCCGATACCAGCCAGGCTCGATACCACACCGATCCCGGTTCCGTAACACATGGTCGCCAGTGTACCTGGCATGTCGCGATGTTTGCTGTTTTTCAGCGACAGCAACATCTGCAGCGACAGCAGCAAGACAATGACACCAAAGATTTTCGGCAGGTACTGAGCCGGGATCCATTCCGCGATATTCGCGCCGACAAACCCGCCAATCACCACTCCCGGCATCAACCATTTGACGACAAACATATCGACATTACCCAGCTTGAGGTGGTTGAGTGCCGACGAACCGGACGTCACGATGATGCTGGCCAGGGAGGTCGCCAAAGCAATATTCATCACGATGGCAGGGTCAACCTTAGCCATCGGCAGCAGAAACAGCAGTGCCGGTACCACCACCAGGCCACCACCAATGCCCAGCAGCCCAGCCAACACACCTACCACAGAGCCGAGCAGAAGCAACAGCAGCAAAAATTCAACGTTCAAGTGATTACCTTATTTTTTCCCGGCACGAATGAAGCCGGCGAAGCCTTTCTGTTCAAAGAAGTGCTGCAACATATTGTAAATGGCATCCCCGTAGGGTTGCATCAGCGCTTTGTCAGCAAGTGCTGTTAATTCTTGTGCAGCGGAATGACGCAACAGGTATTTAACCCGGGCAACGTTCGACGTGTTCATACTCAGCGTGCGATACCCCAGCCCTACCAGCAGCAGCGCGCCGATCGGGTCACCGGCCAGCTCACCGCACACACAGACGGGCAGCTTCAGTTGCTCACAGCACGACTGGATCTGCTTCAGTGCCATCACCACCGCCGGATGCATCGATTCATACACATCTGCCACGCGGGAATTATTGCGATCCACCGCCAGCAGATATTGGGTTAGATCATTGGTCCCAACCGAAACAAAGTCGATTTTCGTGGCAATGAGTGGCAGCAAGTAAAGTATCGACGGTACTTCAATCATGATGCCAACGGGCGGCATCACGATCCGTTCATCGATGACCGACACCTCCTGATACGCCTGATGGATCAGCGTTAACGCGTCGTCGAGCTCTTTCGCCCCTGATACCATCGGCAGCAGTATACTCAAGTTCTGATATTCTGCACTGGCTTTCATCATTGCCCGAAGCTGCATCAAGAAGATATCCGGATGATCAAGCGTAAAGCGGATCCCACGCCAGCCAAGAAAGGGGTTGTCCTCTTCTATCGGCAGGTACGGCAACGCTTTGTCACCGCCAACATCCAGCGTCCGCATCACCACCCGTTTGTCCGGATACGCTCCCAACACCGCCTGGTACTGCTGGGTTTGCTCTTCTTCAGAAGGAAAACGGTGTTGCAGCAGGAAAGAGATTTCCGTTCGGTACAACCCGACCCCGTCAACCCCCTGGTTCACAGCAATGTTGGCATCCGCGCTTAACCCCGCGTTGAGCAACACCTGCACCCGTTCTCCATCCTGAGTACAGGCGGGCTCTTCGATGCGCTTGTTGACCATGCTGGCCAACTCGCGCTCTTCCGCCGCCAGTGCACGGTATTCACGCAGCAACTGTTTGTTTGGCGAAATCAGGATCTTGCCACTGTAGCCGTCAACAATCCCCAGCTTGCCGTTCAGATTTTTCAGATTGAGCGTGGCGCCCATCACCGCAGGAATGCCGAGCGCCCGCGAGAGGATAGCGGCGTGCGAGTTAGCCGCCCCTTCCAGCGACACAACCGCCAGCAGCTTATCTTTTGGAATCGACGCCAACAAGGAAGCGGTCAGCTCTCGCACCACCAGAATCACCGGTTGTTCAAATTCTTGCTGTTCATTTTCGGTATTGTGCAGGAAATACAGCAGCCGCTGCCCGAGCTCTCGAATGTCCTGAGCCCGCTCGCGTAAGTAGACATCCGACATCCGCGCAAAACGGTTCGAGTAAGTTTCCACTACCTGACGCAACGCCCAGTCAGCGCGCTCGCCTTTCTGGATTTGCGCTTTCAAATCGCCGCGCAGCATCGGGTCATTCAGCAAGTGAGTAAAAAGATCAAAGATCGCCAATGCATCTTTGTTGATTTCGCTGTCGAGTTTCTTGCGCATCCGGCGGAAATCACTCAGCGCAGCTTCCACTGCCAGCAGCAACCACTCCTGCTCTTGTTCGACATTCAACGTCGACGCCGGATACACATCAGTAAGTTGCGGCTGAGTGTCGTCCCACCAGAACTGGCCAATGGCAATTCCCGCCGATGCTGGAATGCCTTTGATCGCCTGTTGTCGCTTGCTCAGCTTCCACAAACCCTGGGTTTGCGCGTGGGCAATGATCACCGCCAACTGGGCCGCCAGAGTAACCAGAAAAGACTCTTCCATTTCACTGAACTGACGCGGTGTTTTCTGTTGTACCACCAACACACCAAGCACTTGTTTGCGGTGAATGATGGGCGTGCCGAGGAAACTTTGGTATACCTCTTCCCCCAGTTCGGAGAAGTATTTGAAATTGGGGTGTTTGGAAGCTTCAGCCAGGTTGATAGGTTCAGCAGAACGCTTCACCAATCCCACCAGACCTTCATTAAAATCGATATGAATTTTATCGCCTTTGAACTTGAGACCTTGTGTGGCCATCAGCTCCAGGCGATGCATCTCTTCGTTTGCCAGATAGATAGTGCAACACTCCGTGCTCATTGCACGGCATGTCTGCTTCACCAAAACATCCAACGCCTGATGGACGTCTTCCACTTTGGAAACCTGTTCAACTATTTCCCTTAGTTGAGAAAGCATGCCTATCCTCTTTTGTGTTTGCGTTTACCTTTCAGTTTACGTTCACGAAACGGCATTGCCATCGAGGCAAACTCCTTCATTGCCCGACGATAAACATCGCGCTTAAAAGAAACCACTTGTCTGACCGGATACCAATAACTGACCCAACGCCAACCATCAAATTCAGGGGAATTACCACGCTGCATATTAATGCGCGATTCTTCGCACTCTAGACGCAATAAAAACCATTTCTGTTTTTGGCCGATACAGACAGGTTTGGAATCCCAGCGAACCAAACGCTTGGGAAGCTTGTACCTCAGCCAATGACGACTGGTTGCGATGATCTTGACGTCTTTCTTCGTCAATCCCACTTCTTCATACAACTCCCGGAACATGGCTTGCTCAGGAGTTTCGCCATCATCAATGCCACCTTGAGGAAACTGCCAAGAGTGTTGTCCGTATCGTTTTGCCCAGAAGACCTGACCATGGTTGTTACAAATTACAATTCCCACATTTAAGCGGTAACCATCGCCATCTATCACTGGCCAACCTCTAATAAAATCTTTAATAACAGTGATTTTTCCACATATCCCCAATATGAGCAAACTTCCTTGTGTGATTGAGGCGTGATTTATTGTGTTCACTGCGCATATTGAATAACTTTTACACCAAACCGTGGTTATCAACAGCAGGATGAGAGCTACGCCACATTTATTCACCTTTTCTGTGCATAACCATGTGTAGAATCAATGAGAAAGTGATCATTTTAAATACACTGCCGAGATGACCTGTGAGGTCACCTAAAAAACAAAAAACAAAAAATATTAAATATCATAACCTTAAATGTATTCTTTGTTTATTTTCAAACCCAGCGTGATATCTCATCTCCTTTCCACACAGATCGGTCAAAGATCCACCAACGACGATTTTATCCACATCAGTAGTGAACACTTCAGCATCACGTCAGAAAAATCAACCCTAAACTGAGGTTAAAACCCCTGTTTATTGATCCAGACCTCCGTAATCCTGCGTTTTCGACGCCACACTCTGTGGATAAGTTATGAATAGATGATCTTTTGGGCAAAACGATCGTTATCTGACCATTCCCGGGACAACACTCGCCATTCCGTTGTGCTGGAAAAATTTGTTACCATACTGCGGATGATCGCCGGCGGAAACAGTCATGAAACCAGAACCTCAGTCAGAACAAGAACTCCTCGAACGCGCTATGGGCATTGCCGGCCACTCATTTGCAGAACTGGCAAAGGAAGCGGGTATGGCCGTCCCGCCGGATTTACGCCGCGACAAAGGCTGGGTCGGACAACTGCTTGAATGGCATCTGGGTGCCACCGCAGGCAGCAAACCGACCCAAGATTTTGCCCAGTTGGGTATCGAACTGAAGAGTATTCCGATCAGCCATAGCGGAAAACCGCTCGAAACCACCTTTGTTTGTGTCGCGCCACTGACCGGGGTGCATGGCCTGACTTGGGAACACAGCCATGTACGCAATAAACTGTCGCGTATCCTGTGGGTACCCGTGCAAGGCGAACGTGAAATTCCCCTGCCTGAACGACGGGTGGGCTCACCTTTACTTTGGTCGCCAGACGCTGATGAAGAAGCGCAGCTCAAACAAGATTGGGAAGAACTGATGGAATTGATCGTGCTGGGTCAGGTGGAACAGATCACCGCCCGTCATGGTGAGGTGCTACAGCTACGCCCCAAAGCGGCCAACGGCCGGGTGGTCACCGAAGCCTATGGCGCCACAGGCCGGCCAATCAAAACCCTGCCACGCGGGTTCTATCTGCGAACGCAGTTTACTGCCCGTATTTTGCAACGGAACTTTCTCTCTTAGCTCACCAGATGCGCTAATGACTGATGTGGTTCGCCAGTGATAACTCAATATCGCAATAACACTGGCCATCGGGGCTGCCGCACTCATCATAGGCGTTATGCAGCCGCAAGTACGCCCGTTCTACCCCCAGCCGGATCAATTCCTCTTTGACCTGCTCAATAGAGTCGAAGTGCAGCGTTTCACCCGCTTGCTTGATCGGCTCCAGTCGGTGTTTAAATTCAACCGCCAGCAAATACTGGGACAAATCAGAACATCCGATAACAAACACTTTCGGCGGTTGATAACTATCTTTGTGCGGGGCGTGAATCCACTTATCCAGTTGGTGTCTCTGCATAAATCACCTCCTTAGCACAAAGTTTAGCTAAGCCATCTGTTTTTGCGAATCCCGTCTGTTTCTGCTTCCCCTCAGACAAACTCTTCCCCTATAGTGGGAGAATCACAACAAGCAAGGAAGGACTATGCAATACACCAAGCTGCCTCATTCAACGTTAGAAATCAGTAAGATCTGCCTTGGCACGATGACCTTCGGTGAGCAAAACACACAAGCGGAAGCGTCCAGCCAGCTGGATTGCGCACTTGAGCGCGGAGTGAACTTCATTGATACGGCTGAAATGTATCCAGTGCCACCCAAAGCGGAAACTCAGGGACGCACGGAAGAGTTTATTGGGAACTGGCTGGAAAAGTCGGGGAAACGTGAAAAAATAGTGCTGGCGACCAAGGTTGCCGGGCCTCGTAATGTCCCGTACATCCGAGATCACATGAGTCTCGATCGACGCAATATCCATCAGGCAATTGACGACAGCCTACGCCGTCTTAAAACCGACTACGTCGACCTGTATCAACTGCATTGGCCTCAGCGTCAGACCAACTGTTTCGGCCAGCTCAACTATCCTCATCCAGACAGTCAGGATGAAGTCACACTGATTGAAACCCTTGAAGCACTGAGTGACCTGGTTAAAGCCGGTAAAGTGCGTTATATCGGTGTCTCGAATGAAACGCCGTGGGGCGTGATGACACTGCTGCGTTTGGCCGAAAAGCACGAACTGCCACGCATCGTCTCAATTCAGAACCCCTATAACCTGCTCAACCGCAGCTTTGAAGTCGGTTTGTCGGAAATCAGTCACTTTGAAGGCGTTCAGCTGCTTGCTTATTCGCCACTGGCGTTTGGTTGCCTGAGCGGTAAATATCTCAACGGTGCGCGTCCGGAAGGGGCTCGCTGCACTTTATTTGAACGCTTTGTCCGCTACTTTACGCCACAAGGCGTCAAAGCCACGCAAGCGTATGTCGATTTAGCGCGTGAGCACGGCCTGGATCCGGCTCAGATGGCGCTGGCATTTGTCAATCAACGTCCGTTTGTGGCCGCCAATATAATTGGAGCCACCAACCTGGAACAATTGAAGTCGAACATTGACAGTATTGAAGTCGAATTAACTCAGGAGTTGCTTGAGGGCATTCAGCAGATCGGAACGACTTACTCCAATCCTTGCCCATAAAGGGTTCCGGGTCAGGTATCAGCACCTGACCCGGTCAGATTACGTAGGTATTCGCGCACTGAGTACTCGACGCAGATGACGCACACGACGTTCCGCTTTAACTGCATCAGGTTCAGACATACCGACCGGACGGCCATCTTGTTCCAAACCGATGTCTCGTAGCAGATGGACGTTGTTCCACGGTAAATCGTGAGCGCTACGGCGCAACTTGCGTTTCCAAACTCGTTCTTCACGTTTCAGATCAGCGCGTACCAGTAAGGTGGCTAGTTTCAGGTAGACAGAATGACTCATGGTATTTCTCCAGTAGATTAAGAGTAAGTTACTGGGAAAATAGCAGTCTGGAAAAATGGGAGTACAACTTGGGGTTTACCCGTCAGGCTGCTATTTTCCGCAGCCTAAAAGGTTACGGATCAATTAGTTATCGGTACCAGGTTTACGATCAGACATAGCGTCGTTACGGCAAATAAAAGTCGCCATATCTCGGGCTACGATCGCAGAAGCGCAAACTTGGATGAATACAGATAGATGTTTCATTTTGCGCCTCCTGGTCGAAAAAATTAATCCATTGAAAGAGTTAGATGTGGAGCTGTGCTCACGGTTAAATTCTAAGCAAACCAGATGAATATTCAACCAAATATTCTTATTCTTTGAGAAAATAAATTTTTCGTCTGATATTCAAACCATATGCCAATCAGGAATAACATATTCACCTGAACAATATTCAACTAATAAAATAATCGGTCAATAAAAAAGGCTGCCTTTTCAGGCAGCCCAAGGACAGTAATCGGTATTGATCGCGTTCAGACAGAACTTTCTGTGATCAAATTGTGTTTATTGAGCAGACGGTACATGGTGGCGCGGGAAACACCCAGTTCTTTCGCCGCCATCGAAACCTGACCAGAGTGCGACTCCAGTACTAATAGCAGAGCATCCCGCTCACTACGTTCACGAATGCTCTTCAGGCTGCGTTTGCCGTCGCTGCGTTTGGGTAAGTCGAGCTGCAACTCGTCAATCATCACGGAGTCAGACATCAGCACCACGCGCTTGATCTGATTCATCAGCTCGCGCACATTACCCGGCCAGTGATAACGAGTCAGGGCCCGGGTTGCGTCTTCGGTAAAACTGCGCGCCTGCGCATTGAACTCTTTCGAGTATTCCTGCAGGAAATGACGCGCCAGGATCGCAATGTCTCCCGCCCGCTCTTTCAGGCTCGGGACATTGATTCGCAGTACATTAATGTAGTGGTAGAGTTCTTCGTTGAAATCACCGTCTATCAAGGCTTTTTCAATATCGGCGGAATTGGCCGCCAAAATACGCACATCGACTTCTTTGCGACCAGCCGCTGTCTCTACCGTACCTTCTTGTAAGAAACGCAGCAGGTTCAGTTGCTGAGACTTGGGCAGTGTCAGGATGTCGTTCAGCAAAATGGTTCCTCCGTCAGCACGCTCCAGCATAGAGGCATCACTGCCCTCCTCCAGATTTATGCCAAACAGATCGGCCTCAAGACTGCGCTCGGACATGGCTCGGCAGTTAACTGAAATGAATTCGCGATTGCCTCGGGATGACGTTTTATGAATAGCCCGCGCGACGGTTTCTTTGCCAGTACCACTTTCACCGTAAATCAGAATGCTAACGTCGGTCGGACCGATACGTTTGATCTGATCACGCAGACGTTTCATCGGGATCGAGTCGCCAATCAGCCCCATATTGCTGGTCGAGCCATAATGCGGCCAGACTTTCTTCTCCAGCTTCAGCATACCTAATTGGTGGCCAATGGTGCTGAGCAACTGGGCATCAGGGATCGGAGCGGTGAAGAAATCGATACAGAAGTTAACGATAAACTGGCAGATGGTGTCTGAACTCAGTTGCGACTCACGAATAAACGCCAGCCAACGCACCTGCTTATGATTACTGACCAGATTCGCAATACCGTTGAGACTGAATTCATCGTGACTCAGGTCAACGATACCAATACAAGGTCCGGTTTCGGTGAACAAAGCATCTGCTTTACGCAGATCCGCGCACTGAGTGCAACGCCAGCCAACCTGCTCCAAAACTGAGAGCCAGGGTTCATATGTACCACCAACAACGATAAGTGAACCAGGGACAGAATCCATTCGGAATTGATTACCCATTTTTCTGTTCCTTATATCAATTTTTATAGTATTACGTGCTCATTACAGAGCACTTCACTGCGAGCCGTTACATTATCGAGACTCGCCAAGATAATCTGTCTCAATGTTAAGACTAGACATGTAATAGTGCTTTTACCATGACTTTTATTAATACAAGTTCATATTCTTGGTCAAAATGGCGGGCGAATTCTGCTTCAGGAAGGCGATAAAAGGCCCAATACGGGTAATAGGGCAAACCTAAGATGAAAAAAAACCACCCGAAGGTGGTTTTTTCAATCTCAAATTTAAGCCTGTGGGCGCATAGCCGGGAACAGGATAACGTCTCGAATGGTGTGCGTGTTGGTAAACAACATGGCCAAACGGTCGATACCAATACCCTGACCGGCCGTAGGAGGCAGGCCGTGTTCCAGAGCGGTAATGTAGTCCGCATCGTAGTACATGGCTTCGTCATCACCCGCATCTTTCGCATCAACCTGCGCTTTAAAGCGTGCGTCCTGATCTTCAGCATCGTTCAGCTCAGAGAAGCCGTTCGCCACTTCACGGCCGCCGATGAAGAATTCAAAACGGTCAGTGAAGAACGGGTTGTCATCGCTGCGGCGTGCCAACGGCGAAATGTCCGCCGGGTAGCCCGTGATGAAGGTTGGCTGAATCAGTTTTGGTTCAGCGGTTTCACCAAAGATCTCTTCCAATAACTGACCACAGGTCCAGAAGCTTTCAACTTCAACATGAACTGATTTCGCAATCGACACCATCAACTCACGGTTTTGCAGATCAGCTTCCGTCAGCGCCTGGATCTGTTCATGAGTCGGGTTGTAGTGTTTGATCGCTTCGAACATGCTCATACGCGCGTATTTGCCGCCAAATTCAACCGTTTCATCGCCGTATGGCATTGAGGTTGAACCCAGTACGTTCATCGCCACAGTACTCAGCATCTCTTCGGTCAGATCCATCAGATCTTTGTAGTCAGCGTATGCCTGGTAGAATTCCATCATAGTGAATTCTGGGTTATGACGTGGCGACAGACCTTCGTTACGGAAGTTACGGTTGATCTCAAACACACGGTCAAAACCACCGACTACCAGACGCTTCAGGTACAGTTCAGGCGCGACACGCAGGAACATGTCGATGTCCAGTGCATTGTGATGCGTGACGAACGGACGCGCCGTTGCGCCTCCAGGGATCACGTGCATCATTGGTGTTTCAACTTCCAGGTACCCTTTCGAGCTCATGAAGTTACGGATCGCAGACACCAGCTTAGAACGGATGATGAACGCCTGACGAGAGTCTTCGTTGACGATCAGATCCACGTAGCGCTGACGGTAACGCATCTCCTGGTCGGTCAGACCATGGAATTTCTCTGGCAGAGGACGCAATGCTTTGGTCAGCAGCTCATACTCTTCCATGTTCACGTACAGATCGCCTTTGCCTGACTTGTGCAGCGCACCTTTCACACCGATAATGTCACCGATGTCCAGGCCTTGGTACTGCTCTTTCAGAGCTTTCTGAACATCTTTCGAGGCGTAAGCCTGAATGCGGCCAGAAGTTTCCTGAATGACCAGGAATGGACCACGCTTCGCCATGATACGACCTGCGATCGCCACGACGTGGTTCAACGCTTCCAGCTCTTCTTTGCTCTTTTCACCGAACTCTTTTTGCAGATCGCCCGCCAGGCTGTCACGACGGAAGTCGTTTGGGTGACCGTTTGCTTTGCAGCTCTTTCGGATCTCATCCAGTTTCGCGCGGCGTTCAGCAATCAGTTTGTTTTCTTCTAGTACAGTTTCGTTTTGAACAGCATCAGTCATTTTTCGATGTATCCTGTCGTTAGTCGGTGAAAAGCTTACAAACCTGATTTCAGGCTAGCTTCAATGAATTTGTCCAGATCGCCATCAAGCACCGCTTGAGTGTTGCGGTTTTCAACGCCGGTACGGAGGTCTTTAATGCGGGAATCATCCAGTACGTAAGAACGGATCTGACTGCCCCAACCGATGTCGGATTTGGCGTCTTCGTTGGCTTGTTTTTCCGCATTCTGCTTTTGCAACTCGAGTTCAAACAGCTTAGCGCGCAGCTGTTTCATCGCCTGATCTTTGTTCTTATGCTGCGAACGGTCATTCTGACACTGCACCACAGTATTGGTCGGAAGGTGGGTAATCCGTACCGCAGATTCCGTGGTGTTGACGTGCTGACCACCCGCGCCCGACGCACGGTACACGTCGATACGCAGATCCGCCGGATTAATATCGATATCGATGTTTTCATCAACCTCTGGATAAACAAACGCAGACGCAAATGAAGTGTGACGACGACCGCCGGAGTCGAACGGTGATTTACGCACCAAACGGTGCACACCGGTTTCCGTTCTTAGCCAACCGTACGCGTATTCACCCGAAATACGGACCGTTGCCGATTTCAGACCCGCCACTTCACCTTCGGAAACTTCGATCACTTCGGCTTTAAAGCCTTTGGCTTCAGCCCAGCGCAGATACATCCGCAGCATCATGTTCGTCCAGTCCTGAGCCTCAGTACCACCGGAGCCCGCTTGCAGGTCAATATAACAATCCGAGCTGTCATGATCGCCAGCGAACATACGACGAAACTCGAGCAGTGCCAGTTTTTCTTCCAGCTCAGCCAGTTCAGGTTCGATTTCGTCAAACGTTTCCTGATCGTCGGCTTCCACCGCCAGCTCAAGCAGCCCTTCCACGTCGTCGACGCCCTGCTCCAGTTGCTCAATGGTTTCCACAACCGCTTCCAGAGAAGCACGTTCCTTACCCAATGCTTGCGCACGTTCAGGTTCGTTCCAGACATCCGGTTGTTCTAATTCTGCGTTGACTTCTTCTAGACGCTCTTTTTTGGCGTCATAGTCAAAGATACCCCCTCAGGACATTCGTGCGCTCAGACACGTCCTGGAGACGGTTTTTAATAGGATTGATTTCAAACATGTTTGCTTTGCACTTTCGTGTAGAATTTAACCGAAGAATTCTACTGAAAAATGTGATGAAGATACAGGAAAAATTAGAGTTCGCTAATCGCTATAGAAAAGGCCGGCGCTATAGCGCCGGCCTTTGATATTCAACCGCTGATTGGATTAGGCCATGTCGTCGGCCAGTTGCTCTTTTTCACTCGAACCGATAAAGAAGACACACACAATCGACAGTGCGGTTGGCAACAGCCAGGCCATTCCCACATCGAATAATGGCAGCATGTTAAGCATCGAGACATCCATGCCCGCCACTTTGGCCCCATCGATGGCTGCAAACAGCAGAGAAACCAGCATCACCGTACGGTACGCCATTTTCGGGTTTGGCAACTTCTTGCGCAGGAAAGTCAGTGCCACCAGCGCGATCGCCACCGGATAAAGCGCAAACAACACTGGCACAGACAGAGAAATCAATTGTGACAGACCCACGTTGGCCACCACCGCGCACGCAACGCCGTTGATAATAACCCAGGTTTTGTACGACAGCGGCGTCAGCGAACTGAAGTAATCCGAACACGCCGAGATCAGGCCGATCGCGGTTGTCAGACACGCCAGCAGCACGATGACCGACAGAACGATTTGACCGTAAGAGCCAAACAGCGCCTGAACGTATTGACTCAGCACCACACCGCCATTGTCAGCTCCGGCAGCGACAACCGAGCTGGTTGCGCCCAGGTAGAACAGCGAAATGTAGACAAACGCCAGTCCAGCGGCAGCAATGAAGGCAGCACTGATCAGGTACTTAGTAGTGGCAGCGCGTTCGGTAATGCCTTTGCCGCGCAGCGCATCCACCATCAGTACACCAAACATCAGTGAGGCGAACGTGTCCATGGTGTTGTAACCTTCCAGGAAGCCTTTCTGCAGAGGATGGGTCAGGTATTCTCCCTGCGCCGCCACGATGTCCCCTTGAGGATTCATAAATACGCCAACGGCCAGCGCGATCAATCCAAGAAACAGTACCGGGGTCAGAACTTTACCAATCATGTCGATCAGTCGTCCCTGGAACCAGGCAAACACCATCGCTACGATGAAGAAAATGATAGAAAAAGCTGTTAGCTGGAACTGACCGGCGTCAAGCATAAATGGCTTAACCGCCATTTCGTACGCCACCAGTCCGGTGCGCGGCGCAGCAAATGCTGGCCCGATAATGATGAAAATCAGCACCGCCATAATGGTCGCTGCACGCTTGGGCAAATCTTTGGTCATGTGTTCCCATGTACCACCCGCCAGTGCGATGGCAATAATGGTGATCAAAGGCAGTCCGACCGCCGTCAGTAGGAAACCTGTCATTGCCGGTAAAAGGTTGTCACCCGCAAGTTGCCCTGCAAATGGTGGGAAAATGATGTTTCCGGCACCCAGGAAAAACGCAAACAGCATAAAGCCGATTGCAACAATATCTGTTAGTTTTAAAGTCTGCTTCACAGATAGCCCTTATCGTTATAGTCAAATATGTTGTTGTGTATGCATCCACGCACCTAATTGATGCGAGCGAATCCAGAGATCCGGGGTGCGAATAATGACGAATGCATCATCAATTCGCAACCCGTGATAAAAAAACACTATATTAATTTATTACAAAAGTAAAAAAGCAGTCAGTTATACTAACAAAAATCAAAAAACCAATATTATACGCCATCTTAATTGCACATTTTTCCACCAAAGAATAGAACAATTCACCAAACATTTTATTAACAATAGTTGTAAATACTTAATAACCGATCGGTAGCAAAATAAAAAATGAAAGCCACGCCACTAAAAACTAAAGGATTTTCGTTCAAACAGTTCTCGATAGAGGGCGGTCAGTCTGGCATGCCGGTCAGCACAGACGGCGTGATGCTCGGAGCCTGGGCTGACATCGAACCCGCTGAACGCATACTGGATATCGGCACGGGCACCGGGCTACTGGCGCTGATGTGTGCCCAGCGACAACCGCATGCGCATGTAACGGCGGTGGACATTGAGCCCAACGCCATTGCCGCAGCGCAGCACAACGTCACCAACTCAGCCTGGCAGGCACGGATTGAGATACTCGAAGGCGACATTCTGTCGATACCGCTAACCGGCAGCTTCGACGCCATCGTGTGCAATCCTCCGTACTTCAACAGCGGCGAGCAGTCACAGCACCAACAGCGCGCCACCGCTCGTCATACTGACCGTCTCTCCCATCAGGCGTTGATCGCACGCTGCGCTGAATTGCTGACGCCAAACGGATGTGCCAGTTTCGTTCTGCCCGACAGCGAAGGCGAGGCATTTATCCGTCAAGCCGAACAATCCGGCTGGTTTGTCACCCGCTTATGTCGGGTCAAACCGTCAGACACCAAACCGGTCCACCGCTTACTGTTCGAACTGGCTCGCTCCGCCGCACCTTGTCAGGTGAGCGAGTTAACCATCCGGGAAAATTTGGATTACAGCCAGGCCTTTATCGAACTGACGCGAGAATTTTATTTGAAGATGTAGAAATAACCTGTGACCCTACTTAGCAATGGCTTTATACTATGCGCCCTTTAAATTCACTCAACAGCGCCGAATGGCTCGCGGAGACACCACAGTGATCAAAACTTTTGCCGACCTCGATCTTGATCCGAATCTATTGACGGCCATCGAAGAGATGGGCTACTCCCGTCCAACCCAGATTCAGGCCCAAGCCATTCCTGAAGCACTGGAAGGTCGCGACATTCTGGCGTCAGCACCAACCGGTACCGGAAAAACCGCCGCCTTTGTCCTGCCGGCACTGCAATTTTTGAGCGATTTTCCGCGCCGAAAACCAGGACCGGCCCGAGTGCTGATCCTGACGCCGACCCGCGAACTGGCGATGCAGGTGGCCGATCAGGCCCGTGCGCTGGCCAAGCACACCAAACTGAACATTTTTACCATCACCGGTGGTGTTCAGTATCAGGAACATGCGGACATTCTGGCGACCACACAAGACATCGTGGTCGCGACCCCCGGGCGTCTGATGGAATACATTGAGGCTGAGCGTTTCGACTGTCGCGCGATCGAATGGCTGATCCTGGACGAGGCCGACCGCATGCTCGATATGGGCTTTGGCCCAACCGTCGACCGGCTGTCCTCTGAGTGTCGCTGGCGCAAACAGACGCTGCTGTTCTCCGCCACACTGGAAGGCAAAGGGGTGGAAGGCTTTACTGCGGATCTGCTCAAAGAGCCGGCCGAAGTGGACGCCGAGCCGTCACGTCGCGAACGCAAGAAGATTGCCCAGTGGTATCACCGTGCCGACGACATGGAGCACAAACTGGCGCTGCTGAAAACCATCATTACCGAGCAAGCAGAACGCACTATCGTGTTTCTCAAAACCCGCGAACGTCTGGCAGAACTACGTGCTGAACTGGAGAGCGCCCAGATCCCATGTGCCTGGATTCAGGGTGAGATGCCACAAGATCGCCGGAATAACGCCATCAGCCGTTTTCGTAACGGTGACGTCAATGTCCTGCTCGCCACCGACGTTGCAGCGCGTGGTATCGATCTGCCCGACGTCAGCCACGTGATCAACTACGATATGCCGCGCAGTGCCGATGTTTATCTGCACCGCATCGGTCGTACGGCCCGCGCCGGGAAAAAAGGCAATGCGGTTTCTCTGGTCGAAGCACACGACCAACCCATGATGGACCGGGTTGCCCGCTACGTGAAAGAAGACATCAAAGAGCGTTTCATCAAAGAGCTGCGTCCTAAACACAAGAAGCCGGTGTTTAAGAAAAAGAAAAAAGACGATAAGAAAAAGGCGGCGACGAAAAAAGCAACCGGCACCAAAAAGAAAGTGGCGAAGAAAAAGAAGTAACCTCAAACTGAAAACGATAGAAAAGGTGATGCCCATGGCATCACCTTTTTTAGTGTCCAAATCCCGGTCCACAGGCCGGGATGTCGTGCTCAGTGTTCGCGAGTCGCTCGGAACTGGACGTCCGGGAAACGTTCCTGAGCCAGGTTCAGGTTCACCATCGTCGGTGCGATGTAACTCAGGTTATCGCCGCCATCAAGCGCCAGGTTTGCCTGGTTCTTACGTTGAAACTCTTCCAGAGTCTTCGCGTCGTCACACTCAACCCAACGTGCCGTGGCCACATTTACGCCTTCATAGATAGCTTCAACGTTGTACTCCGCTTTTAAGCGCGCCACCACAACATCAAACTGCAGTACCCCCACCGCGCCCACGATCAAATCGTTGTTTTGCAGCGGACGGAACACCTGTACTGCCCCCTCTTCCGACAGTTGCACCAAACCTTTAAGCAACTGTTTCTGCTTGAGTGGATCTTTCAGGCGAATGCGACGGAACAGCTCTGGAGCAAAGTTAGGAATACCCGCAAATTTCAGTGCTTCCCCTTGCGTGAAGGTATCACCAATCTGAATAGTACCGTGGTTGTGCAGACCGATGATATCGCCGGCATAAGCGTTCTCCGCCCGGGAGCGATCGCCGGCCATGAAGGTCACAGCATCGGAAATGTTGATCTGCTTACCCAGTCGCACGTGGTTCATTTTCATGCCCTGAGTGTAGGTGCCCGATACGATGCGCATGAACGCAATTCGGTCACGGTGTTTCGGGTCCATGTTGGCCTGAATCTTAAATACAAAGCCAGAGAACTTCTCTTCGTTCGCTTCTACTTCACGCTCATTTGCCTGACGTGCCAGAGGGGCTGGCGCCCATTCAGTCAGACCATCCAGCATGTGGTCCACACCGAAGTTACCCAGTGCCGTACCGAAGAAAACCGGGGTCAGCTCGCCGCTCAGGAACAGTTCGCGATCAAATTCATGCGACGCTCCCAGAACCAGCTCCAGCTCTTCACGTAACTGCTCCGCCAGTTCGGCACCGATGGCCTCATCCAATTCAGGGTTGTCCAGGCCTTTCACAATGCGCTGTTCCTGGATCGTGTGCCCATGACCTGTGGTGTACAGAATCGTTTCATCACGGTGAATGTGGTACACCCCTTTGAACTCTTTACCGCAACCAATCGGCCACGACACCGGTGCACACGCGATGTTCAGCTCGCTTTCGACTTCGTCCAGAAGCTCCATTGGATCACGAATATCGCGGTCCAGTTTGTTCATAAACGTCACGATCGGCGTATCACGCAGACGAGTAACTTCCATCAGTTTACGGGTCCGGTCCTCAACACCTTTCGCGGCATCGATCACCATCAAACAAGAGTCTACCGCCGTCAACGTACGGTAGGTGTCTTCCGAGAAATCTTCGTGTCCTGGCGTATCCAATAGGTTCACCAGGCACTCGTTGTACGGGAACTGCATCACCGATGTGGTAACCGAAATCCCCCGTTCCTTCTCCATTTCCATCCAGTCAGATTTGGCATGTTGAGCCGAGCCTCGGCCTTTAACCGTACCGGCGGTCTGAATGGCACGTCCGAATAACAGAACTTTTTCAGTAATGGTGGTTTTACCCGCGTCCGGGTGCGAAATGATCGCAAACGTACGACGTTTGGACACTTCACTCAAAAATGCGTTTGACATGGAAATGGTCTTCTCTTGGGCTAACTGGGTGAAAAAAGCCGGCTCCGGGCCGTCAGTTAGCAATGCGATTTAATTTTGCGCGGTATTTTCGCTTATATTGCTGCTCGGGGCAACTTTGGATGGCGACGGTCAGAAAAACAGATAGCTCATGATGATCGCATCTTCGTGACCGGATTGCGTTGGGTAGTAGTTGCGGCGCCGATCCACTTCATGGAAACCCGCTAGGTCGTATAACTGATAGGCTCGTTGGTTGCTCTCGCGCACTTCCAACCAGGCACTGTCGGCGCTCAGTTGCTGACACAACTCAAGAAACCCGTCCAGCAGCATTTTACCGTAGCCTTGTCCCTGACAGGCCGGATCAACGGCAAGGTTAAGCAGCGTGACTTCACCAACAATATTCTGTGCGTAAAAGTAGCCGACGACCTGTTCTTCGGCCAGCAGTACATGATGGCAGCCTCCACGGCTGTTAATATCGCGGATCAAATTGTGTGACCAAGGGTGTGTATGAGCTTGGGTTTCGATCCGATACACCGCGTCAAGGTGTTGGGCGGCTAACGGCATTAAGCGAGTTTGGGTCATGATAATTTACTGATAAGAACAGATTTGCTGCCACAGCGCACGGCGTAGCGTGTTATTGCCATCAATGTCGCTCAACATCGGAGTATGAAGGACGTGAGCATCAATGCCCGCCTGAACATCACATCCGGCAAACCAGATCCATTTCAGATGTTGCTCACTGATAGCGCTAAAATCGTCAGGCAGAATATGCCGCGCCTGTCCCAACTCAAGCTTGATGCTTTTCAACACACGCGCAAACATGGCGGCGGTCTCGCCTCGCGGGCATGAGGGGGCGACCAGCAGCAGCTGACAGGATTCGGGTAAATCCACCTGAGTAGCCTGGTAGCCCGTCAGCCGCTCTGGATGCGTCAACTGCCAGTACTGGATTCCCATTTCGGATAAATATTGAGTCTCGGTGTTGGACATAGTCGTGTTACCTGATGTGAGGCGCTCATCCTATCAAATTAATGGGGAAAAAGTCACAAGCCTTGTGCCTTTCCCTGTCATTGGGCTGTACATGGATGGAGATAACAAAAAAGGGGCTTGAGCCCCTTTTCGACCCGCACCGGGCTATTGCGTAAATTCCGGGCTGTATTCTATCAGGCCACTGCGGTTATTCAGCATGCCCTCGGCCAGCTCACATATCTGAAAAGCGCCGACCGGCACATCCCATGGGCAGCGCATCTGGTATTGTTCGGCGGGTTTAAAACCGAAACGCTGATAATAATCCGGATTGCCCAGTACCACACATACCGGATAACCAAACATCAGCAGAGACTCAAAACCCTCTTTAATCAGGGCAGACGCGATCCCCTGACCACGATGCGCCTTAGCCACCGCCAACGGCGCCAGCCCTTGCCAATTGAGGTCTTCCCCATTGAGCGTCACCGGCGTAAACATCACATGACCAATCACTTCGCCCTCATCGCTGCACGCGACCAGAGACAGCGTCAGACGGCTGTTTTCACGCAAAGACATCACCAATTGCGCTTCGGCATCGGTGTCAAACACAGATTTCAACAAGCGATCGATCGCCAGGATGTCTGCCGGAGCTTCAGTTCGAATAAGCATTCATTACCTCATTTTGTGTTATCGGGGATTGTAAGCCCTTTTGCACAAAATCGGCCAGTTGTTCGAGTAAAATTTGCAGCGTTCTGGGTAATAAATCCAGATCGACGCTGTCCATCAGATTCTTGACTTCCAGTCCCAGCTCCGTGTCTCCCTCAATTGACAAACGCCGCTGAAAAAACAGGGTATCAGGATCTTCTTTCCGCCCGGCGATCAACACCAAGTCATTCAGGTTAGCAGAAAAGCTGACGTCATGCTCCACCGCGCCATCAGCCACCATCAGACGCTCATTCTGATAGCTGACATACCAACAAAGTAGCATATCTTTTATCTCTACTTTCAACCATTTATCTTCCAGAAAATCAAAATCCCCCTCTTCGAGGGATTCTTTAAATACGGTTTTAAGTCCCTCTAATAAGGCTTTTTTTTGTACGATTGGAGGTAATAAGTGGACTGGAGATCGCAAAATTGACGCTGCATTTTGAACTAATTGAGTACGAATCTTGTTAATCACGAGCGTTATCCGTTACTTTGTTGTGAGAATTCCTCATCATAATGGATGTGATAACGTCGGTTCCTGTTGTGTATCAATAAACCCGTATCTAGCTGTGATGCTTGATCTAGCGTGAATCACAGTTATAGTGAATATCATCAACAAACATTACAATCCATGTGAATGAAACAGCTCTTTGGGAGTCGGTAGTACTACATGCCTGCGCAACAATTAAAGCACTGGTTTGCCAAAATAACGGCCCACAGCCCGTTTTTCTTTGCGATTTTGGACAATCAGCATAAGTACGCCGTGGTTAACGATCGCTACTGCGACATTGCCGGACTCAACAGTGAAGAGTTGGTCGGGATGAGCGATGCCCAAGTATTGGGTGCGCAGTTCTATCATCATCTCAGACCGTATTACGAACGGGCATTTCAGGGCGAAACCATTGAGTCCGAAATCACCTTCAGTGAAATCGACCTCGAAACCAGCCTGCAATTCTGCCTGACCCCTGTCGATGACAACGGCACTGTCCGTCATATTCTGTTTCATGCCATCGACACCTCAGAAAAACAACTTCTGATCCGCTCGCTGGAAGAGTCCGAAACACGCTTTTCCACTCTGACCACTCTGTTGCCCGACGGTATTCTGCTGGTCGAAGACGACTGCATTTTGTCCGCCAACCCGGCGGCAGTAAGACTGCTCGGCTTCAACAGCAACAACGAGCTGCTCGGAGAAGAACTGTCAACGTTGTTTATCGATGAGAAAACCAAAACGGTTTTTAATACGCCGTTGGGGCTGTTGCTTGCGGAAGCGCCGCTGGTGTGTCTGACAGGACCGAAATGCGGCTTTGAACGCAAGGTGCAGTTGCATGCCGATGCCGCCACTCTGCTCGGCAGCAACACGCAACTGGTGCTGATCCAAGACGCCGACGAACAGCCGAAGCCATTATCGCTCGCCAAGAGTGAAAACGCCCATACCGACTCGTTAACCGGCCTGTTTAACCGCTTCGGTTTCACCAAACGTCTTGAGCAGTTTATCCAGAATGACACACCGCTGATCATGCTTTATCTGGATATCGACAATTTCAAAAACATCAATGACTCACTCGGTCATCACATTGGTGACAAAGTGATCAAAGAGGTCTCCTCCCGCCTGAAGCGTTTGCTGCCTCAGCACGCAGTCCTTGGCCATCTTGGCGGTGATGAATTCGGCATCATCATTCCCGAACCGGACAACAATCGCATGGCTGAGATGCTCTCCGAGCGCATCATTTCACTGATCAATCAGCCATTCGACCTGCATCATTTCAGCAAACGTCTTGCTTGCTCCATCGGCAGTGTTGCGTATCCGGGCGACGGCAACGATGCACGCATCCTGCTGCAAAATGCCGATACGGCGATGTATGAGGCCAAAGATCGCGGTCGCAATCGCCTGATCCGTTTCAACGATCAGATGAACAAAGAAGCCCGCATGCGTCTGTGGCTCGAGATCGAACTACAAAAAGCACTGCAACAAAATGGTCTCGAGGTGTGGTACCAGCCCAAAGTGAATGCGCGCGATTTCAGCATCAACGGCGCCGAAGCGCTGGTGCGCTGGAAACATCCGGTGGAAGGGTATATTTCTCCGGGTGCTTTCATTCCGGTGGCGGAGCGCGCCGGCTTGATTGAGCACCTTGGCCGCGTGGTAATGCGCGATGTCTTCGCTACTGTCAAACGCTGGAAGCTGCAGGGGATTTTACCTGGACGGGTGGCCATCAATTTGTCGCCGGAGCAGTTCGGCAACCCGAAACTGATCGACTTCATGGAAAAGTTACTGCGTACCACCGAGCTGGATCCGGCCTGCATTACTTTTGAGCTGACGGAAAGTGCGGTCATGAGTGACAGCGAACACACTCTGCAAATGCTCAATGCCATCAAGAAACTCGGCTTTGGTTTGTCGATCGATGATTTTGGTACCGGCTACTCGTCGCTGTCGTATCTGGCACGTTTTCCACTCGATGAACTCAAAATCGATCGCGCCTTTATCAGTGACATTGATACCTTGCCTAAGCAGGTCACTGTGATTGAAAATATCATCAATCTGGGCAAATCCCTCAATCTGACTGTGGTCGCCGAAGGGGTTGAAACCCAGCAGCAGGCAACCTTACTGTCCAATCTCAACTGCAATTCCATTCAGGGCTTTCATTTCTACCGCCCACAACCGAAACACGAAGTGGAAGAGCTGTTCGCCCAGAACCGTCGCCACAAGAACTAACTCCAAATAAGTATTTGAGAAAAAACTGAAGTAAACCTGCCTTACATCAAATCCGCGCTTGATTATCCTTCATAAAATGCCCACCACTTTGAGACAAAGTTTGGTATGAAACGATGGAACTCTTATGCCCGGCCGGTAACCTGCCCGCCCTGAAAACCGCAATCGACTGTGGCGCCGATGCGGTGTATATCGGCTTTAAAGATGACACAAATGCGCGTCACTTCGCGGGCCTGAACTTTACCGGCAAGAAGCTGGATAAAGCGGTACAGTACACCCACGACCATGGCAGGAAAATACACGTTGCGCTGAACACGTTTGCTCATCCGGACGGCTTCCAGCGCTGGACAGATGCGGTAGATCGGGCGGCGGCGATCGGCGTGGATGCATTGATCGTAGCCGACATTGCGCTGTTGGAATACGCCGCCACGCGCTATCCGCACCTGGAGTTGCATTTGTCAGTACAGGCCTCTGCCACTAATGTTCCGGCCATCGAATTCTATCAGCGCAATTTTAAGGTCAAACGTGTCGTCCTGCCGCGGGTACTATCCATTCATCAGGTGAAGCAGCTCTCGCGTAACATCAGTGAAGAGGTCGAGCTGGAAGTATTTGCTTTTGGCAGCCTGTGCATCATGTCTGAGGGGCGCTGCTATCTCTCCTCCTACCTGACCGGTGAATCCCCCAACACCGTCGGTGCGTGTTCGCCAGCGCGCTATGTCCGCTGGCAGGAAACCAGCGACGGACTGGAATCCCGGCTCAACAATATCCTCATTGACCGCTACGGCGCCGGCGAAAACGCCGGTTATCCAACCTTGTGTAAAGGACGCTTTGATGCGGATATCTGCGGTGAAACCAAACGCTATCATGCGCTGGAAGAGCCGACCAGCCTGAACACACTCTCTTTGTTACCAGAACTGTTTGCCGCTAACGTCGCTTCCGTCAAAATTGAAGGGCGTCAACGCAGCCCGGCCTACGTCGAACAGGTCACCCGTACCTGGCGCGCCGCCATCGATCGCTTTCAGGCCAATCCGCAAACATATCAGGTCGATAGCGCCTGGAGTACGGCACTGGCGAACGTCTCCGAAGGCACTCAAACCACGCTCGGTGCCTATCATCGTAAATGGCAGTAAGGAAAAACGATGCAACATTCCATGAAATACGCCCTCGGCCCTCTGCTCTATTTCTGGCCTAAGCAGGATGTGGAGCAGTTTTACCATCAAGCCGCCAGCAGCACAGCGGACATCGTCTATCTCGGCGAATCCGTCTGCTCCAAACGACGGGAAATGAAGCCAGCCAACTGGCTGGCGCTCGCGAAAGCATTATCTGAGAGCGGGAAACAGGTCGTGTTGTCGACCATGGCTTTGCTTGAAGCGCCGAGTGAAGTCAACGTGATGAAAAAGTACATCGACAACGGTGACTTCGCCATCGAAGCCAACGACGTCTCAGCCATCCAGCTGGCGCGTGAGCAAAGGGTGCCGTTCGTGGTCGGTCCGGCGGTCAATGCCTACAATGCGCAGACACTGCGACTGTTTCTTCGCCAGGGGATGATCCGCTGGTGCATGCCGGTGGAACTGTCGCGTGAATGGCTCAACCACACCCTCAGCCAATGTGAGCAATTGGGCATTCGCGGTCAGTTTGAGATTGAAGTTTTCGGCCACGGTTATCTGCCACTGGCCTACTCGGCGCGCTGTTTCACCGCGCGTGCAGAAAACCGGGCCAAAGATGACTGCGAAACCTGCTGTATCCATTACCCGACTGGCATTCAGGTGCGTAGTCAGGAAGGGCAAGCGGTGTTCAATCTGAACGGTATTCAGACTCAGTCAGGCTACTGTTACAACCTGCATAATGACTTACCCGCGATGCAAGGACTGGTGGATGTGGTTCGCCTCAGCCCGCTGGGGCTCGACACCTTTACTCAACTGGATCGGTTCCGGGCAAATGAACACGGCGAACATCCCGAGTCTCTGCCTGACCGCCAGTGTAATGGCTACTGGCATCAACTGGCCGGTTTGGAAGTGCGCAATTTATAACCCCTGAACGACAACAGGCTCTGTATACCAGAGCCTGTTGTGATTTACGCGTTGAGCGGTTTGAGATTGGGCAGCAGCATCTTACGCACATCTTTGTACAGCATCACCGCCACCACCAGACTCAGCGCAATGTTCGACAACGGGAACGCAATCCACACCCCGGTAATCCCGAACAACTTCGGCATGACATAAAGAAACGGCAGTTGGATCAGCATATTGCCTATCATCACAAACATCGCTTTACCTCCCCGATGAATCGCCTGATAGTAAGCCGCCGCCACCACCAAAAAACCGTCCAGGAACAAGGCAAACATGTGCAGTCTCAACGCCGTGATGGTGCTGACAATCAGACTCTGATCGCTGTCGTTGAACACCGATACCACCACGCCAGGAAACAGATTCAGCAGCAATACAAACACCACGCCGCCTAACACCGCACTGCACATTGCCACGTTGAGCAATTTGCGGATATTGTCGCGGTTCCCCGCCCCGTGATTGTAGCTGACCAAAGGCTGCATCCCGTTGGCAATGCCTTCCGCCACCAGGTAGTAGACCGTCACAATGTAGCCAAGGATCGCGTATGCCCCGACCAGCGCAGCACTACCGTACTGAGTGAGTAAACTGTTGTGCAGCGCTACCATCACTGAACCGTACGCGTACATAAAGAAGCTGGAGGTGCCGATAGTAAAAATCGACGGAATCGCCGACCAACGCAGGCGAAAATCAGCACGGGTCAGACGCAGCTTAGCTCGAGATGAGAAAAAATACGCCAGCCCAAGCAAGGTCACCAACAACTGCGCAATCCCGGTGGCCAGCGCAGCGCCGGTCAGTTCCCATTTCAGCCAGACAATGAACACGTAGTCCAGCACGATGTTCACCACCGCCCCCATCACCATCAATAAGGTGGCCAGATTGGGGCTGTCATCATTGCGCAGCAGAAACGGCATGGCGATCGATCCAAGCGTAAACACACACGCGACGATCAGAATATGCAAATACTGCAACCCAAGCTCAAACACGCGCCCTTCCGCTCCCTGCCAGAGCAGAAAGCGATCGGAATAAGCCCATAAAATACCGGCAACCAGCGGCGTCAGCGCCACCAGCAGCATCAACCCGGTCGCGAGGATCGATTTTGCTTCATCCAGCGCTTGTTGCCCCTGCTTAATCGACGCCAGTGCCCCGGTGCCAACCCCAACCAGCATACCAATACCAAGAATAGAACCGATCACCGGCCAGGCCACATTAATCCCGGCCAGGCCGTCAGCCCCGACATAACGCCCAATAAAAATGCCGTCTACGACCTGATACAGGCCGTTCACCAGCATTGCTGCCACGGTCGGAATGGTGTAGCGCCAGAACTGGCGGTAAATGGACTGATTCATAACTTTCACCACAAAAAATTAGCCAGGCTAACTAAATAGACCAAGGCCGCCTTGTCACGGCCTAAGCGTTAACGCATGGCTTTCATCAATAATTGTTCGAGTTGCCGGGCCTCTGCATGGTTCAGCCGCTCGGATACCCGTTTGGCCCAGACCGAGTAGACCTGAGCTTCATTCGAGAGGCTCTCCAGAGCCAGTGCGGTCAATACCACACGTTTAGAACGCGCGTCCGTCAGGCATGGCACCCGGGCTACCAGGCCTTTTCTTTCCAGGCGTTTGACCATATTGGTGGCGGAGGGCTTCGTGACCTCAAGTTCCGCCGCCAAATCGGTCAGACGTATCGGCTCACGCGCGGTCTGAACCACTTTCAGATAGTCGTACTCATTAAAACTCAGCTGCGCAATCGGGTCTTCCTTAGCGTATTTGCGCCATATTTTTGCCGCAAAACGCTCGGTCAGCTCCAGGCTCTTTTCCAGACTCATTCCGTGTTCCAATTAGTTAGCCAAGCTAACTATTCTAGCGACGAACAGCTCAACAGGCAATAAAAAAGCCGCTCGAACGAGCGGCTGATGCGTATTGGGTTTGCAACTTAAGACTGAGACGCCGCTTGTTCGGCCTTGGCCTGCTGCTCGTCGCGAACGTCATTGAAAATACGTTCCAGCTCGAGAAACGAATAGCGATGTTCGACATATTCATAGACATTAAACGACAGTGCCAACTTGTAGAGTGAGATTGCCGATGCGTAATCCCCTTCCTGCTGATTGCGTTTGGCCATGTAAAAATACGTTTCCGTCAGTCGCTGTGCCAACAAGGTGTTGTCACGAGTTTCACTGATGATGGCGCGCAAGGCTTGCTCATCGGACACGTCGCGCAGGACGACGGCCACCAATACCCAGCCCCACTCCTGATTGCGGTTTTGGTAACGAGCCTGTAAATCCTTGCGCGCTTTCTCAGCGTCAAGATCGGACTCGATGATATACAGCCACAAGGCACTGAACGGATCGGCCTGACTGACCTGATATTGCTTTTGCATATCTTCCAGCGCTAAGTCCACCCGGTCTCCGTAGTACAGTGCAATAGCGCGATTGCGCTGTGCATAAGTATTGCCAGGGTCGAGCTCCAAAGTGGAGTCGAAGGCATCGTAAGCACTGTCAAACTCACCGCGCTCGGTGAAGTACACCCCGAGGAGATTAAACACATCCGGCTGGACAGGGTTTAATGCCAGTGACTGCTCAAAGTCGACCCGAGCCAAGTCGCGCAGACCAACGCTGTCGTAGTAGTTACCGCGCTCAAAAAACATTTTTGCTCGGATTTCATCACTCAGATCCGGGCGTTGCAGCAGTTGCGTCAAACGCGCAATCTGGACTTGTTGTTGAAGGTTGGGTTGTAATGCGATGGCCATGGGAGGATAAAGCCACTGGTCTTTGCTGCTATTTCCGACCGAGGCACAGCCAGAGATCACCAAAAGAAAAATGCTTAAGCTAGCGGTTTGAAACCATTTCACAAGTAGAGACTCCTGTTCGCCGATCAGAATAAGGACCGGACTTTCCGCATATAAAAAAGGGAGCAATATGCTCCCTTTATAGCATGCTTTATGCTTTGTGGGTGAAAATCCCGTAAAAGCTAAGCGAAAAACAGATGACTCAATTACTCGGCTTCTGGTGCTTCCGGCGCTGAGTTTTCTTCTGCCGCAGGTTTCTCAACCGCTTCTTTCATGCTCAGGCGTACACGGCCCTGACGGTCGATTTCCAGTACTTTCACCTGAACTTCCTGACCCTCAGACAGGTAATCCGATACCTTCTCAACACGCTTGTCGGCGATTTGAGAAATGTGTACCAGGCCATCTTTACCCGGCAGTACAGTAACGAATGCACCGAAGTCAGCCAGACGCGCGACTTTACCTGTATAGATACGGCCCACTTCCACTTCCGCAGTGATCTCTTCAATACGACGGATCGCTTCTTGAGCTGCCGCACCTTCGGTTGCTGCAATCTTGATGGTGCCATCGTCTTCGATTTCAATGGTTGTACCCGTTTCTTCCGTCAGCTGACGGATAACCGCACCACCTTTACCGATCACGTCTTTGATCTTCTCAGAGCTGATCTTCATGGTGTGAATGCGTGGCGCAAACTCAGAAATATCGTCACGAGCACCTGAAATCGCTTCATCCATGACTGACAGGATGTGCTTACGTGCGCCTTGTGCCTGGTTAAGCGCAATTTGCATGATCTCTTTGGTGATGCCTTCGATCTTGATGTCCATTTGCAGTGCAGTGATACCGGTGCTGGTGCCTGCTACTTTAAAGTCCATGTCACCCAGATGGTCTTCATCACCCAGAATGTCAGAAAGTACAACGAAATCGTCACCTTCTTTCACCAGACCCATCGCGATACCCGCAACAGATGCCTTGATAGGCACACCTGCGTCCATCAACGCCAGAGACGTACCACAAACCGATGCCATAGACGAAGAACCGTTCGATTCAGTGATTTCAGAAACCACACGTACCGTGTATGGGAATTCATCTACAGACGGCATTACCGCAGCAATACCACGCTTCGCCAGTTTACCGTGGCCGATTTCACGACGCTTAGGAGAACCAACAAAGCCTGTCTCACCCACACAGTAAGGAGGGAAGTTGTAGTGCAGTAGGAAGTGATCTTTACGCTCACCCGTTAGCTCATCGATGATTTGAGCATCACGCTGAGTGCCCAGAGTCGCAGTCACGATTGCCTGAGTTTCACCACGCGTGAACAGCGCAGAACCGTGTGTACGAGGAAGAACGCCAGTACGTACGTCTAGCGCACGAACCATGTCTTTCTCACGACCGTCAATACGCGGGTTACCAGCGATGATGCTGCGACGTACTACAGTCTTTTCCAGGTCATGGAAAATAGTGTGGATTTCTTTGGTGTTTGCTTCAGGGTCTTCAGCAAGCAGTACCTCATTTACTTCCGCAGCAATTGCATGAATGCGGTCGTAGCGAGCCATCTTCTCTGTGATTTGGTAAGCTTCAACCAGCTTCGCTTCTGCCAGCTCAGCAATCTTGTTGGTCAGCGTTGTGTTCTCTTCAGGTGCGACCCAATCCCACGCTGGTGTCGCCACTTCTGCTTTGAACTCGTTGATCGCGTTGATCACCACTTGTTGTTGATCGTGACCGTAAACAACCGCTGCCAGCATTTCTTCTTCAGTCAGGTTATCCGCTTCAGACTCAACCATCAGTACTGCAGATTCGGTACCTGCAACCACCAGATCAAGTTTAGACGCGTCCAACTCAGTGTTGCTTGGGTTCAGAACCAACTGACCATCGATATGACCTACGCGCGCGGCACCGATTGGGCCGTTGAACGGGATACCAGAAATAGCCAGAGCAGCAGAAGTACCGATCATGGTGACGATGTCTGGCTGAACGTCAGGGTTTACTGACATTACAGTCGCGATAACCTGAACTTCGTTTTTGAACGCGTCTGGGAATAGCGGACGGATTGGACGGTCAATCAGACGAGCTGTCAATGTTTCGCCTTCAGAAGGACGACCTTCACGCTTGAAGAAACCGCCTGGGATTTTACCTGCCGCGTAAGTACGCTCTTGGTAGTTTACAGTCAGTGGGAAGAAGTCTTGACCTTCCACTGCTTCTTTTTTACCAACAACAGAAACGAAAACTGCGGTGTCATCCATAGTGACCATAACCGCAGCTGTAGCTTGACGTGCAATCACGCCCGTTTCCAGAGTCACCGTGTGGTTGCCGTACTGGAACGTTTTAACAACTGGTTTTTCGAACATTATTATTCCTTGCTCTAAGCTGTGCTTAGATTGAATGTGTTTAGGCTCAGAGCATTACGAATCGCGACTAGTAAAAGCCGTCTAGCGGGCTCGAGGCAGCTTTTAATAGTCGCGACCTTTTGGTCGACGAGGTTGACTGTAATGCCTGAGTATGTAAGAGAAAATCCAACGTTTGGATTTTGCCGTGCGTAGTATAACGGGATAAATGCGGTTTGGCTAAATTTAGCCAACAAAAAAGGGGCTGACGCCCCTTTTTCGTACAAACTGTGCTATGCAGCCACTGATTAGCGACGTAGGCCTAGACGTTTGATTAGGTCTTGGTAACGTCCTAGATCTTTACCTTTCAGGTAATCTAGTAGTTTACGACGACGAGAAACCATGCGTAGCAGACCACGACGGCTGTGGTGATCGCCTTTGTGCGCTTTGAAGTGACCTTGTAGGTGGTTAATAGAAGCAGTCAGTAGTGCTACTTGTACTTCTGGTGAACCGGTGTCGCCTTCGCCTTGTGCGTATTCTGCAACGATTGCTGCTTTAGTTTCTGCATTCAGAGACATAATTCTCTCCTAAAGAGTTAAGTTTATATTTGTGTCAGCCAATCTCTGATTCAGCCGACACGAGGAGCGCGAATTATAGGGGAATCGATATCGCTTAGCAACCGGTTTTCCACCCACCCGACAGATTGCGTATTGGCAGTGATCCGATTCATGGTACACTTTGTTTCAATCCTGTTTTTTCAATTTCATATCAAGAGAACCAGCATGAAAATCGGCATCATCGGCGCGATGGAACAAGAAGTCGCGATTCTAAAAGACGCAATCAGTAACCGCCAGGAAATGAGCAAAGCGGGCTGCACCTTTTATTCTGGCCAGTTGAACGGCGTCGAAGTGGTCGTACTGCAGTCGGGCATCGGCAAAGTCGCGGCCGCCGTCGGTACCACCATTTTATTGGACCAGTTCCAACCGGATGTCGTGATCAATACAGGTTCCGCCGGCGGATTCGACTCAAGCCTGAATCTGGGTGATGTGGTCATTTCAAGCGAAGTGCGTCACCACGATGCCGACGTGACCGCTTTTGGCTATGAAATGGGTCAAATGGCAGGCCAGCCTGCGGCTTTCCAGGCCGATGCTCAATTGATGAACATCGCGGAACGTGCGCTGGAGCAAATGGAAGACAAACACGCGGTACGCGGTCTGATTTGTACGGGCGATACGTTCGTTTGCACCGCGCAGCGCCAGGCTTTCATTCGCCAGCATTTTCCGACAGTGATCGCCGTTGAAATGGAAGCGTCAGCCATTGCTCAGACCTGTCACCAGTTTGGCGTCCCGTTTGTGGTTGTGCGTGCCATTTCTGACGTGGCAGACAAAGAGTCGCCAATGAGTTTTGAAGAGTTCTTGCCGCTGGCGGCGAAAAGCTCCTCAGCCATGGTGATCAAGATGGTGGAGCTGCTGAAGTAATTCACCATCTAAATCATGGAAGATTTATTCAACTCGCTATACAGCAACGGCGCGCTCCTGGTGATGTGGGGCGCATTGTTGTGTCATTATCTACTGCCAATCCCCCGCGATGCCCATCCGGCTAACTTGTGGCGCCGTTTCGCTCAGTTGCTGGCCGACAAAGTCAATACACCGCACAGCCACACACAAAGCGTGATCTCGGGCTCACTCGCTCTGCTACTCATGTTGCTGCCAACCTGGCTGGTACTGTGGGCATTAAAACCGTTAGTCTGGCAACCTCAGTTGTATGAGTTGGCGCTGCTGATACTGGCATTGGACTGGCGCAGCTATGACAAACTCACCCACGAACTGTTACCTGCCCTGGCCAAAGACGAGAAAGCCCAGGCACGCTCCACTTTACAACCGTTCCTCAATCGCGAAACCAGTACCTTGTCCGCCCTTGGGTTGGGTAAAGCTGGGGCTGAAACTCTGATCCTCGGCTATGGCCGCAATGTGGTCGGTGTGCTGTTCTGGTACGCACTCGGCGGTGGAGCGGGTGCTCTGCTGTACCGCCTGGCGGTAGAACTGTCACGCGTCTGGTCTCCGTCCCGCGCAACCTTTTCGCCGTTTGGCTTACCCGCGATTCGCCTGGTTGCCGTGCTCGATTTTGTCCCATTGCGCCTGCTGGCACTGCTCGTCGTGCCTGGACAACGCGGTCTGTCGACCTTCCAAACCATGCGTGCTCAAAGTGTCAGTTGGCCGCTACCCGGACCGGGCTGGTTGCTAACATCACTCGGTTCAAAGCTGGAGCTGGCGCTTGGCGGACCGGCCATCTACGATGGACGTAAAACGGTACGGGCCAAAATTGGTGGCCGAATCGCGCCCGCGGCCATTCACCTCGCCCAATTGCAGAAATTTATTGCCTGGCGCATTCTGATCTGGATCGTGACCGAAAGTGTGATCCTGGCCGTTATCTATCAGGGATTCTAAATGCACAAACTGCTGGCGCTGAGCGCCCTTTTACTGTTGTCGACTTCGCTGGCGGCCAAACCAGCACAGCGAGTGATCGCACTCGCTCCACACGCAACGGAGCTGGCCTGCGCAGCCGGACTGTGTGACCAACTGATCGCCGTCAGTGCGCACAGCGATTACCCAACGCAGGTCGCCAGACTCGAGCATGTATCCAATTACCAGGGGATAAAAATCGAGCGCATCATCGCGCTCAAACCCGATTTGATCATCGCCTGGCCTGCCGGCAACCCACAGCGCGAACTCGACAAGCTCAAGCAATTTGGTTTACGCATCTATTATTCACAGACCCATACACTGGAAGACATCGCCCGCAACATTGAGCAGCTGAGCGAGTTCAGCGCAGACCCTCAAGTGGGTAAAACCGCCGCCACTCACTTTCGCCAGCAGCTTGCGGAATTAAAACAGCGTTATCAGACGGCAACGCCTGTACGTTACTTCTATCAGTTGAGTGAAAAGCCAATCATCACATTGGCTCAGGGCAGCTGGCCAAGCGAAGTGTTTCGCTTCTGTGGCGGAGAGAACGTCTTTGAACGCAGCGCAACCCCCTACCCTCAGGTCGGGCTGGAACAGGTGATCGTCGCCAAGCCCGAGGTCATTTTTACCTCTGAGCACGCGATTGAAAACGGGAACATGTGGCAAGAGTGGGCGGCGCAGTTGCCCGCAGTCCAGAATCAACACATCTGGGCACTGAACGCCGACTGGCTCAACCGCCCCACACCACGAACCCTCAATGCGATCCGACAAGTGTGTGATCGATTCGACTCTGTCAGACAAAAGCGCTAACGGGAGTCAGGCGGAATGCGTAGAATGCCAGCCCTATTTTCTGTTCCTTCTATCAATAGCAATGGTGAGTAACATGGATTCCATGCTGCTTTATTTCACCGATCTGTTCGGTACCGCGGTATTCGCAATTTCTGGTGTTCTGCTTGCCGGGCGGCTGAAAATGGATCCGTTTGGCGTGGCGGTGTTGGGCAGTGTGACCGCCATTGGCGGTGGCACCATCCGCGACATGGCGCTCGGAGCGACGCCAGTCTTTTGGATCAAAGACACCAACTATTTGTGGGTGATTCTGATCACCTGCTTACTGACCATGTTAATCGTCCGCCGTCCTAAACGGCTGCCCTGGTGGATTTTACCCGTGTGCGATGCCATTGGTCTGGCGGTGTTTGTGGGTATCGGGGTCGAAAAAACCATGGCCTATCAGGATTCGGCTCTGGTTGGCATCATCATGGGCGTGATCACGGGCTGTGGTGGGGGCATTATCCGTGATGTACTGGCACGCGAAGTGCCGATGGTGCTGCGCAGTGAGGTGTATGCGACAGCCTGTATTATCGGGGGCATTTTCCACACTACCGCGCTGGCGATGGGCTATGACAGCAACACCGCCTTCATGTCCGGTGTGCTGTCAACTCTGCTGATTCGACTTGGCGCCATCCGTTGGCACTTGTCACTGCCAACCTTTGCCCTCAATCGCTGACGCCTTTAAGGCAATAAAAAAGGTCGCCTGAGCGACCTTTTTTATTGCCTTGAACGTGGATCAGTTCTGCACGCGACGTAAGACCGCTTTTAGCGCGTCAAAGTCGTTATCAAGATCTTCAGACAGCAGCGCCATGGCCGCGTGCTTAGCAAGCGGTGCGGGCAACTCTATGTCGGACGCGAGGACCTCATCGACCACTTCTTTGAATTTGGCTGGGTGCGCGGTACACAGGAACAGACCCGTTTCACCCGCTTGCAGTTGCTCGTCCAACACACGGTAGGCAATCGCACCGTGTGGCTCACATAAGTAGCCTTGCTCAAACAGCGTTTTCACCGACTCTGCACTCTGTGCATCAGATACTGCGCCTTTACCCAGCGTTTCCAGGCCCCACTCTTTCACCCGACACAACTCTTCAATACGCGGCCAGTTGTTTGGCTGGCTGACGTCCATCGCATTCGAGGTCGTCGCCACGGTCGGCTTCGGATCCCACTGACCGGTTTGCAGATAGCGTGGCACGGTATCGTTCGCATTGGTCGCTGCAATGAAACGTTTGATCGGCAAACCCAGCGCTTTGGCTAGCAAACCGGCCGTCAGGTTACCAAAGTTACCGCTAGGTACCGACACCACCAGATTCTCACGTTCAGCTTTGCTCATCTGCGCCGCCGCTTCAAAATAGTAACAAATCTGTGCCATCAAACGGCTGATGTTGATCGAGTTAGCGGAGTTCAGACCGATTTCTTCGCGCAGCTCTGCATCGTCAAACGCTTGCTTCACCAGAGCCTGGCAAGCATCGAAATCGCCGTCAATCGCGACGGTGTGGATGTTTTTCCCCAGCGTACAGAACAGTTTCTCCTGCAGCGGGCTGATTTTACCTTTCGGATACAGAATCACCACATTTATGTCTTCCATACCGTAAAATGCGTGCGCCACCGCAGCACCGGTGTCACCTGACGTCGCCGTCAGGATGGTGATCTTACCCCCATTGGACACCGCCGCCAGTGACTGCGCCATGAAGCGGCCTCCGAAGTCTTTAAACGCCAGTGTCGGACCGTGGAACAGCTCTAATGCGTACACACCATCTTTGACCGCTTTGATCGGCGCCGGAAACTGAAATGCTGCGTCGACCATGGCATTGACCTGTTCTTCACTCAACTCATCACCGATCAACGCCGACAGAATCTTGGTGCTGCGAGTGACAAAATCGTCCGCCAGCAGCGCATCAATATCGTCAAACTGAGGCAGTTGTGACGGGAAAAATAGCCCTTGATTACGGCCTAATCCTTGGCGAACGGCTTGGCCAAAGGAGACTTGTTCATCATTTTCTTTTATGTTGTAAAGCTTCATAGCTCACTTCCTGTTACTTTTGAGCCCTGTTTGTCGAGACGACAAATATGGACGAATCCTTCTTCATTCTGTACGTAATGCTGTTCCAGCCAGCGGGCAACCCGTTCGGCGACATCTTTATCTTTGCAGATACTGAACAGGGTCGGGCCACTGCCGGAAATACCAGTCGCCAGCGCACCAGCGGATGCCGCGTATTGGCGCGCATTGGCAAAGCCTGGCAGCAGTTTCTCACGATACGGTTCCGCGATCACGTCTTTGATCATCTTCGCGGCGAGCTCAGGCTGATCGGAATGGCAGGCGTGAATGAACCCCGCCAGATGACGGCCGTGGGCGATGATATCCTGACGACGGTACTGAGACGGCAAGATCTCACGTGCCTCCGCGGTGGAAACCTTGATCCCCGGATAAGCCATCACCCAGTACCAGTCATCGAAACAGGGCACTGACTGACTGATGATCCCCAGCTCTTCCAACATCAGTTGCACCCCCCCCAGATAGCAAGGTGCGACGTTGTCGTAATGTACCCCGCCGGAAATCTGCCCTTCCATTTCGCCCATCAGCGCCAGCAACTCGGTCTCATTGAGCGGCTCAGAGTGAAAGCGGTTTAACGCATCCAGCGCCGCAACAATTGAGCAGGCACTCGACCCCAGCCCTGAACCGATCGGCATGTTCTTTTCCAGCGTCATGGCGACCGGTTTCAGGCTGACGCCTTTTTTATCCAGCTCACGAGCAAAGACTCGCCAGCAATCGTACACAATATTGTCTTTGGGGTTGTCCGGCAATTTCGCTACAAAGCGACCTGCGGTTTGCAGGCTGAATGCCTCTGAGCCTGCGCTGACGGCAACCCGGTCCCCGAGCAAGGTGCCATCTATCGGGGACACCGCGGCCCCCAACACATCAAATCCTACGCTGACGTTGCCGATTGAAGCCGGTGCGTAAACGACAACATCCATCTCACTACTCATTCCGTTAAACCCCTAATTTCCATCCCAACGTCCGCATAACGTCCGCAAATACCCCAGCCGCAGTGACCTCTGTACCGGCACCGTAACCTCGCAACACCAAAGGAATAGGGTTGTAGTAACGGCTGTAGAAGGCCAGCGCATTTTCACCATCTTTAATTTTGAACATAGGATCGTTATCATCGACCGCCGCCATACTGACGCGACATTGACCGTTGCTGATTTCACCGACGTAACGCAATACTTTGCCATCAACTTTGGCTTTGGCCGACAAGTCACTGAAGTACGCATCCGCGTCGGGCAGACGAGCCATGAACTCGTCCACTGAACCGGAATCATCAAAACCCGGTGGCAGCGCCTGATCGACGATCACGTCTTCCAGCTCCAGAGCCATGCCCGCTTCACGTGCCAGGATCAGCAGTTTACGCGCGACATCCATACCCGACAAATCATCGCGGGGATCCGGCTCAGTAAAACCGTTGTCTTTGGCAATTTGCGTCGCCTGACTAAGCGTCATACCTTCATCCAGCTTACCAAAAATGTACGACAATGAGCCCGACAAAATGCCGCTAAAGCGTTCCAGTTCATCGCCGGCAGAAATCAGGTTTTGCAGGTTCTCAATCACAGGTAACCCTGCTCCTACTGTCGTCTCATACATCAGCTTACGACGCGAGCTGCGTGCCACATCGCGTAACTGATGGTAGTAAGCCATGCTGGCGGTGTTGGCTTTTTTGTTGGGCGTCACCACGTGGAAACCGGCGGCAAGGAAATCTGTGTACTGGTTTGCAATCGCTTCACTTGACGTGCAGTCGACCAACACCGGGTTGATGATGTGATTACGCTGCACCAACGCAATCAGACGCGCCAGGCTGAACTCTTCTGTCGCGCTGTTCATCCTATCGCGCCAGTGCTCCAGCGGTAGCCCTTCGCTGTCGAGTAACAGCCCTTTGCTGTTGGCCAGACCACACACGCGAATGACGATGCCTTTCTCCTGCAGCTTGGCTTGTTGTCGCTCGATCTGGTCCACCAGCTCGCCGCCCACGCCGCCAACGCCGACCACAAACACATCAAGGAAGTGTTTGGAGTTGAACAGATTCTCGTGACACGCTTTGACCGCTTCCGAGATCTTATCCTCCGGAATCACGGCAGAAATGGCACGTTCCGACGATCCTTGGGCAATCGCTACGATGTTGACGTTGACTTCCGCCAGAGATGAGAAGAAACGAGAGGCGACGCCGCGAGACGTGCGCATTCCATCCCCGACCAGCGTGACAATGGATACGTTATCGATAAAGTCGACCGGCTCTAACAGGCCGTCTTTCAGCTCCAGCTCAAAAGCGTCGCTGAGCGCGCGCTGCGCCAGTTGCTTATCCTGCGCTTCAATACAAAAGCTAATGCTGTATTCAGACGAAGATTGGGTGATCAGCACAATCGACACACCGGCAGAGGACATGGCGCCAAACACACGACTGGCCATGCCGACCATGCCTTTCATGCCCGGACCAGAAACGTTGACCATGGTCAGATCGTTCAAGGTGGTGATGCCTTTGATTGCCAGATTGTCTTCCCCGGTATCCTGGCCGATCAGCGTGCCGGCGCCTTGTGGGTTGAAACTGTTTTTGATCAGACAGGGAATATGGAACTGAGCAATCGGGGCAATGGTTTTCGGGTGCAGTACCGACGCGCCAAAGTAGGACAATTCCATCGCTTCCTGATAGCTGAGCGATTTCAGTAAGCGCGCGTCATCCACCAAACGGGGATCACAGTTATAGACGCCATCTACGTCAGTCCAGATTTCGCAGCAGTCCGCACGCAGACACGCGGCCAATACCGCCGCCGAGTAATCCGACCCGTTGCGGCCCAGCGTCACCAGCTCACCTTTTTCATTTCCCGCGGTAAAACCCGGCATGATGTTAACGTGGCCTTGCGGCAAAGGCTGCTGACGGAAATTGTGAGTGGAGAGGTCGACATCCACCATGGCTTCCAAATGATCGCCACGCGCCAGCAGGTAGTGAACCGGGTCAATCAGGCTGGCTGGCTGACCTTTGGCTTCCAGTACCGCCTTCATCAGTTGAATGGAAACGCGTTCGCCTTTACTGATAATGCGCGCATTGACATTGTCCGGGCACATGCCCAGTAAACTGATGCCATGAACAAACTGGCGCAGCTGAGACAGTGAGGTTTTGACCTGATGATCAAATGCGTGGCCGTCCAACGCAGGCAGCACCTGCTTGATGTCCTGGAACAAATCGCGGAACGAATCTTCCAGCTCGGCAATCTGCAGATCCGCTTCACCGTTGCGCAGCGCGCCCTCGATGACCGCGACCAGCTTGTTGGTGGTTTTTCCTGGCGCCGACAAAACGACGGCCACTTCTTCCTGTTGTGCATTGTTTGCGATGATGTCTGCAGCACGCAGAAAACGGTCAGCATCGGCTAATGATGAACCGCCAAACTTTAATACTCGCATCCCTTCCTCTCCAAATATTGAAAAATCGGTATAAAAAAAGGCCTGTATCTGGTGGGATACAGGCCTTTTTTTGAATTTCTTTCGCTCAGCAGCCTGCCCCAACATCGGTGGTGTCGGTAATAATAATGGTGGTGGTCATTACGGTATGGCTGTTGAGAATCATGGTTGAACGTCGTTATACATTGTTTATGTGTTTGCGTGTTTTTAGTCTTACCGCATTTAAATACCCTGAGTCAACTATAAGTTGCAATCTTTTCAGCCAAACCGAGCTTTTCCATTCTTTGCACTTGATCCAAATGTTATGCATTGGCGCTCGAATAATCACCAGCCAACGCATATAGTAATAACTATTCGCTATATGATTCTGAGTAGACGTTGAAGTAATTTATGCTTTAATTAGCTTTACGCAGTGGAACTAACAAATGAAAAGCAGGGAGAGCTTTATGAACAAGTGCATCATGATCATGCTGTTGTTTTTTAGTTCTTTCGTTGCAGCGACAGAGTTACCGCCACTTCCGTCGCAACTCAATCAATCCCCGCACCGCCTGTTTATTTCGACAGAAAAAGATCCGTCCGGTTTCGACAGCTGGACAATTGATAGCGGTTATTCCTATAACCTGTTTGATAAGATCGATCTGTACGTTGGTGCCCGCATCGATAACTCCAACGACATCAGTCAAAGCGGTTTTATGAGTGGGGTCAGTTATCAGTTTAACGATCGGGTATCGGTGAAAAGCACCCTGCATTCCCATAAGTTCAAGGAAGAAACCAACAGCCAGGTGATCGATACTCAGTTGTCCGCAGAAGTCTCCAGCCGAGTCAGGCTGACAGAAAACCTCGATTTGCACGCCACCGTTGATTATCAACAGTGGCAGCAAGGGGTCGAAGTCGGATTGGGTTTCCGCTTCTGACCACCAGCTCATACATCAAGTTTATCTTTCGACGTTAAAACTCCGTTCCAGTCGGCATAGATGTAATCCCCAGGCTGAATCATCTGATTTTGGATGGTTAACGTGACATTGATATCACCTGCACCACGTTTTTCCGTTTTGAACGGGTTGGCGCCTAACGCTTTCACGCCCAGTTCCATTTCCGCCAGCATCCCCACATCGCGCACCGCGCCATACACGATCACGCCTTCCCAGCCATTTTCGATCGCTTTGATGGCCAGTTGGTCACCCAAAAGTGCATGTTGGCAGGAGCCATGTCCGTCCACCACCAACACTTTGCCGTGCCCGTCCTGCTCAAGCATTTCTCGTACTTTCGAGTTATCGTGGTAGCAGCGAACCGTGGCAATTTCACCCCAAAAGGCGTGTCGACGCCCGTAATTTTGTAACGGTAGATGAATCAGTGTTACCTGTGATTCATATTTATCGCAGATATCGGGGGTTATGTCTTTCATTGTTTCCTCCATGACATTCTCGTATTCCTTGTACGGTGTTCACTCACAACAACGGCTTGTCAGTGCTCCTAAATGTTCCTTTTGCGTCCCCTGGCACGAGAACAACAGCAGCTCACCATCACGCACATAATAGATGGCATTCTGGGCAAATTCTCTTCCCAGAGAGAGCGCCTTGACCAGCGGCAGTGCTGCGGCGAAACTCTCCTCCGCCCAGCAAAACTGTGCGTCTCCGACCAACACCGACACGTATGAATAATGCCGAAGTCGGCGCTCTAACGCATTATTTTTTATACGGTTATATTCGTTTGACATCAGTTGGCTGCGCGGGTTCCATGCGGTAATGATCGCAAACTCCCGACACGTCAACTCTCGAGAAAAACGGAAAAAAGGCTCGCGATACGCTTGCCACATTTTGGTATCAATCTTCATATCTGTAGTAATTTTACATTCAAGTATTACTATTAATATTTGTTACATGTGAACTCTTGATATAAATCAACAAAGTGAA
>NZ_WXWO01000057.1:0-86850 GCF_009904845.1 Vibrio sp. V38_P2S17PM301
AAGTATGTTGTATTCAGAGTCAAAGAAAATAATTGATAATTTTTCTGATAAAGCTATTTTGGTTTGTTTTGAATTGACAGAAACAGATATTATTAAAGACTTGGAGTATGGCTCTAAACTTGTTAATAGCATTTCTGAACTTGGTATTAGTTTCGCAATAGATGACTTTGGGACAGGGAATGCTAGTTTTGACTATTTGCAGAAGATCAAATTTGACTTTATAAAGATCGACAGAAGCTTTGTATCTAAAGTAATCAGTGATGATAAAGCATCTAGAGTCGTGAAAGGAATATTAAATTTTTCTAAAGCGTTAGATTTATTGGTTATCTCAGAGGGTATAGAAACAGAAGAGCAATTAAATTTTTTGCAAAAAATCGGGGTTAACTATTATCAAGGATATTTATTTTCCAAGCCTCTTTCTGCTAAGGATTTTTCTAAGTACTTAAAATCGAAGCACGTAGAAATACACCCCAAAACATAGTTGAATAATTCAGGACTTATTGGAAAAAATATATTGTCGAGTCGTTCAGTATGATTATGCGTACAGTTTAACTGATAAATGATATCAGTCTCAGCAAGGTGAAAATTATATTGCGTTAAACAACCATTGTCTTCGAACACTTCCGAAAGACCATGTCGAAGGAGTGCCACCAAATGATGATCCGTACTATGAGAATGTAAAAGTAAATACGTCAAGTAGGTAGTAGGAGGCTAGGCTAAGCTTACGGAACAAATTATGCATCACGCATTCTACATTTACCTACATGATGACTTACCTGAATTGCAAACATAATGGGTACAGTGCTGCCTAGCAGAACCCTGCATGAGTAAGGAATAACGTCGCAGATGGGTGGAGGCCCCAGCCACATCCCGGCACACAAGTCACACGCTGCGGCTGCTTCCTTCCGGACCTGACCGAGTTCACGAGCTATTGTTGCGGGAGGACCAGGGCCTCCATAGATTTTGTATCTCAGGTTGTTCACCAGAGAGCGAGAGGGATTATCAGGTATCCGCTTGCCTATTGCAACCCATAAACCGGGAAAATCCCCGTCACTGCCGTTAAGTGCCTAGCAATTAATCGATTTGACGGATTGGACGGAATCAGAACTACACTTCTTCGTTCTCGTCCAGGCTTTTGAGGATGTAATCCGTCATCCATGCGGTGCCAAGCAGACAAATCCACACCACAAATACCGGGTTGGGCACTTCAATGTCCGGCATGACGACCAAAACCGCAAACCCGACCGTCGGTAGTATCCAGCACAGCAGCTTGCTCCACTGAAACGACGCGCGGTTGAGGCTTTCCAGCGAAGCGATAATGCCTGTTGCGCATAACGCCACCAACGCCGCGTATGGCAGATCGGCCAGCCACAATGGCAGCACCAACCCTAGCGCCCACCAGCTGTGTTGCCCGGACGGTTTCCAATAGCGAGTCGCCCACCAGGCCAGAATGACCGCGATAGTCTGGACGACCGTCACAGACGCACTGCCGCCCAGTTTTCCGGCCGATTGCGTCACCATGATCCCTACCTGGAGCGTGATCACGATCAGTGCCGTAGTCAGTATCACTCCAATACTGCTGCGTCTCGAAAACACCACCATCATCAACGGGAACAATATCCATACTGAAACCGATAAGGCGATTGGCTGATAAGGCAATGTCAGGCCATAAACTGCCATCACCGCCAGCAGCAATAACCCCGCCACCCCACCCTGTGGCAATACCCATAATACGGGAATGATCAGTGCCAACACCGGGATGTCCCCTTCACTCAAGCTGATAGCCCGAGCACAAACAACAGCCAATACCGTTGTGATCAGAAATTGAAAGGTAGAAAATACCATGCCCACTCCTTATACCTATCCGTGGTAACAATGAATTAGGACAATGTCAGTATGAATCAATTCTTGTCTCAAGTCTTTGCGGTAATTCACCAAATTCCGGCCGGAAAAGTGTCGACCTATGGGGACGTTGCTCGAATGGCGGGGTATCCGGGGTATGCCAGGCACGTTGGCAAAGCGCTCGGGAACTTGCCTGAAGGCTCTAAACTCCCCTGGTTCCGGGTCATTAATAGTAAGGGCGAGATCTCGTTGAAAGGACGGGATTTAGAACGACAAAAAGCGCATCTGGAAGCCGATGGGATCGAAGTGAGTCCGACAGGCAAAGTCAAACTCCGTAACTACAAATGGCAGCCCTGAGGCTGCCATTTTTATCAATTCACAAATTTATTACTGCCCAGCGACACTAATTAGACGCAGATCGACTTTTTGTGTGTTATTTTCATCAGTAATGACGGCATTCATCGTATCGGTGATGAAGCGTAGCTTACCGTCAATTTCGATACGAGCGCTGATGCTGTAAGTGTGGCCCGGCTTAATTTTGCTGCCGTCATACTCAATATCGAAGTTGAACGGAACCTGAGCACCGTTGGTTTCAAACTGAGTGGTTGAGATAACGTCGGCAGCGACATCCATTAGCGAAACGTCCTGTAGTGAAACCGTTACAACGGCGTTGTCTGGCAAAGCCACGCGCTCACGGTAAGCAATTGTCCCTGTAATGTTTTGCATGGCCGCTTCCTTTTCAGATTCTGATGACTGACAACCGAAAAGAACCGAACCCAATACCACTGACATGACCAACAACAGTGCCTTTTTCATAAAGCCTCGCATAAAGAATTAAAATCCCAAGGATTATAGGTGCTGTTCGGTAAAGAGTCATGGTCCGACCATGGTATTGACAAGATTTTGACTGTGTAAAGTTTTGAATACTTTGACGTTGACACTATAGGCAAGAGTTATGAGTAAACCTTTAAACGAACTGTTGAGTCTGTTGCAACTGGAAAAGCTGGAAAAAGGCCTGTTTCGCGGTCAGAGCGAGAACCTCGGCTTACCACAGGTTTACGGAGGTCAGGTGATTGGTCAGGCGCTGTCTGCCGCCCGCTACACGGTTGAGTCCGATCGTACCGTGCACTCGTTTCACAGCTATTTTCTCTATCCGGGCGATCCGGAGAAACCGATCATTTACGACGTCGAAAACCTGCGTGATGGTCGCAGTTTCAGCACTCGCCGGGTCAAGGCGATCCAAAACGGCCGGCCTATCTTCTACCTGACCGCGTCCTACCATGGTGAAGCGCCGGGTTTTGAGCACCAGATCAGCATGCCTGAGGTGCCGGGGCCCGAGAACTTTGCGTCGGAATCAGAACTGGCATCGCGCATCGCGCAGTATCTGCCTGAGAAACTGCGCCACACCTTCTGCGGTGAAAAACCGATTGAAACCCGTCCGGTGGTGGTGGTGAATCCGCTCAAACCCGAGAAGAAAGATCCCAAGCAGTATTTGTGGATCCGTGCCAACGGTGCGGTGCCGGACAATCAACTGATCCATCAATATTTGCTGGGTTACGCTTCGGACTGGGGTTTTTTAGTCACGGCATTGCACCCGCATCAGGTATCGCTGATGACACCTCATTTTCAGGTTGCCACTATTGATCACTCCATCTGGTTTCACCGTCCATTCAAAATGGACGAATGGCTGCTGTATGTGATTGAAAGCCCGACGGCGAGCAACACCCGTGGCCTGGTCCGCGGCGAGATCTACAATCGCAGCGGCGATCTGGTCGCGACAGCGGTTCAGGAAGGTGTGATGCGCTACACCAACAAATAACCACTGGCCCGCTCTCATCTGGAGAGCGGGCGCCTCAACTATGCCGGATTGGTAGTGCCGTGGTGTATTTGAGCGGTTCCATGGCAAAGGTAGACGTAACGTCTGATATCCCATCCACACTGTTGACCAGCTTTTTATAGAATTCATCAAAACATTTCATGTCTTTGACCTGAACTTTCATCATGTAATCGTACTCTCCGGCCATACGGTAGAACTCCATGACTTCAGGAAATTCCACCACCGTTTCGACAAAGCGGTGATACCACTCATGCGAGTGGTCACTGGTTTTGATCAAAACAAAAGCGGTGAAAGAGAGCTCTAGCCTTTCCGGATTCAGCAATGCAACCCGCTTTTCAATCACTCCCGATTCTTCAAGTTTTTTCAATCGCTTCCAGCAGGGGGTGGTCGTCAGGTTGACCGCTTCTGCCAAATCGTTGAGTGACAGCGTCGAGTCTTCCTGCAGCAGCGCCAGAATACGCTTGTCGGTATTATCCAGATTCATTTCTCCACCTCACCAATAAAGAGAATAATTTTCTCCAAATTCTAAAATCCATGCACAAAAAAGCAAAGCATTTCTCCATAGGAAAGGATACCTTATCATCATAATAACTCTTACGGAGAACACCCTATGTGTACCGACCACAACTGGATTAACGATGCGATTCGCAAAATTGAAGCGGATTACCAGCGCTCTGCCGACACTCACCTGATCAAGCTGGATCTACCGGTCCTGGATGGCATCGATATCTATCTGAAAGATGAAAGTACACATCCGACCGGTTCTCTGAAACACCGTCTGGCACGTTCGTTGTTTCTGTATGCGATCTGTAATGGCTGGGTTGGCCCAGACACCACCATCATTGAATCTTCGTCAGGCAGCACTGCCGTGTCTGAAGCCTATTTCGCCCGGTTGCTGGGGCTGCCGTTTATCGCCGTGATGCCTAAATGCACCGCGCGTAAGAAAATTGAACAAATTGAGTTTTATGGCGGCCAAGCTCATCTGGTTGACCGCTCGGATCAGATCTACGCAGAATCACACCGCTTGGCGCAGGAACTGGGGGGGCATTACATGGACCAGTTTACCTACGCCGAACGCGCAACCGACTGGCGCGGCAACAATAATATTGCCAACTCTATTTTCAGCCAGATGACCATGGAGCGCTACCCTATTCCTTCTTGGGTGGTGATGAGCCCGGGAACTGGCGGAACATCCGCCACCATCGGACGCTTTATCCGTTACCAGCAACACGACACCAAACTGTGTGTGGTAGACCCGGAGCATTCGGTGTTCCACGACTTTTATCGCAGTGGTAACCGTCAGTTGACTGGTGAGCGCTTTAGTAAAATCGAAGGCATCGGCCGCCCACGTGTCGAACCCAGCTTTATTCCGGGTGTGATTGATGAAATGCGTACGATTGAAGACGCTGCCAGCATTGCCACCATTCACTGGCTGGAAAACGTGCTTGGCCGTAAAGCCGGCGCCTCGACCGGAACCAATCTGTATGGTGCACTGCAACTGGCGAGTGAAATGAAACAACGCGGTGAAACCGGCTCGATTGTGACCCTCTTGTGCGACAGTGGCGAACGGTATCTGGATACCTATTATGATCAGGACTGGGTGAGAAATCACATTGGCGATTTGCAGCCCTATCTGGCCAAACTGGAAACTTTCCAAGCTACCGGCCTGTTGGACTGAAGCCCCCAGACAAAAATTTATTATGACAACGTTATGGACAATGCCCGGCTCTCGCCGGGATTTTTTCTGTCTGGCGCCGTCTCTTGTGCGCTATTGCGCAAACAGACTCAACCTCGGATAAGCCAGGCTTATCCCAGCTTATGTATTACCCTTCTCTTGATATTGCTATTTTAAACAGCACGTTATATAAGCAAAGCTAGTCATTGATGCACATAATGGCATCACTGGATATCTCTATAACCAATAAACAGGACAACTTATGACAACGTCAATCATCGTGCTGGCTGTGATTCTGTTGGTGGTGTTTTACGCCATCGGCATCTACAACAAACTGGTCACACTGCGCAACCGCTTTAAAAACAGCTTTGCCCAGATCGAAGTGCAGCTTAAACGGCGCTACGACCTGATCCCAAATCTGGTGGAAACCGCGAAAGGCTACATGAAACACGAGCAGGAAACCTTTGAACGCGTAATTCAAGCGCGTAACCAAGCTCTGAGCGGGTTAAAAGCCGCCAGCGACGCTCCGGACAGCCAATCGGCCATCAATCAGTTAGCGCAGGCGGAGGGCATGCTGCAAAATGCACTCGGCAAACTCAGTGTAGTGGTTGAGGCCTACCCTGAGCTGAAAGCCAATCAGACCATGATGCAGGTCCAGGAAGAGCTGACCAGTACAGAAAACAAAATCTCATTCGCGCGTCAGGCATTCAACGACGCGGTCACCAGTTACAACACGTACAAACAGACTTTCCCACCGGTGTTGTTCGCCGGCCTGTTTAAGTTTCAGGACGGAAAACTACTCGAGTTTGCCGATTCTGAGCAGATTCAGACAGCGCCTAAGGTGAGCTTCTGATGAATTTTGCTCAACATCAGGATCGTGCCAAAACACGAACCGGATTGCTGGTAGTGTTGTTCTTTCTCGCCTTACTGTCGATTACTGTCGTTGCCAGTCTACTGATCGTCATCGCGACGTCCTGGGACAACGGACATACCTCCCTCAATCTGAACGAGATCCTGGCCTTTGGTGCCATCAGCTTTGTCTGTGTTGCCGCGATTGTGGGCATCTCTTCCGCTTACCGCCTCCATCAGTTGTCCAAACACGGCGGACAAGCCGTTGCTGAGCAACTGGGCGGAAAACTGATTTCGACCAATACCAGCGATTTCAAACAGCGGCGACTACTGAACGTGGTGGAAGAGATGGCGCTGGCGTCGGGAATGCCGGTACCGCCAGTGTATCTGTTGGCAGAGGAGCATGGGATCAACGCCTTTGCAGCGGGCATGAGCATTGATGATGCGATTATTGGCGTGACACAAGGGGCGCTTGATACTTTTAACCGAGACGAGCTACAAGGCGTAATGGCGCACGAATTCAGCCATATTCTCAACGGCGACATGCGACTCAATACCCGGCTCATCGGCACCTTGTTTGGCATCACCTGCATGGGGTTATTGGGTCAGGCTCTGATGCGTGGCGCCATGCAGTCGCAACGCCGCGCATCACAGTTTCGCTCTTCCAATGACAAAGACAAAGGCAGCGGCGCTGGCTTGATTTTAGTGATCGCGTTGGTGCTGACCGTATTTGGCTGGCTGGGGACACAGTTCGGCTCCATGATTAAGGCGGCCATTTCACGTCAACGCGAATTTCTTGCCGATGCCAGCGCGGTGCAGTTCACGCGAAATGATCGTGGTATTGCAAACGCACTGAAGAAAATTGCCACCCACTCTCAACAGTCGCAATTGCAGGCAGAGTCAACCAAAGAAGTCAGTCACATGATGTTTGGTCAGGCGCAGCTGAGCGGTTTATCCGCCATGTTGTACGCCACGCATCCCCCGCTGCACGAACGGATTCTTCGCATTCAACCTGACTGGGACGGAGACTTTGCCGAGCACGCTCAAGTCAGGACAACAAACGATGAAGTCGCCGGAATGAGTGGCTTCAGCGCTCCCCAAAGCCATGATGCACCGCTGACCTCAGAGCAGAAGAGCCAGGTTGGGCAACGGGTTATGCAGCAATTGCCAGACGCGTTGCTCGAATTGGCACGTGAGCCTTACAGTGCACGCTTTATTCCGCTGCTGCTGATATTCGATGGCAGTGACGAACAGCGTGAGTTGATTGACCGCATGCTGCCGGAAGGCTCTCATCAGGAATACATGCCTTGGCTTGATTTTGAGCTCAAAGCCCATTTGCGTCTGCCGCTGCTGGAACTGGCGGTACCTGCGCTGAAAAGCATGAGTCCAGAGCAAATCAGCAATTTTTGTCGCGGACTGACGGAGATGGCCAAACTGGATAACCATTACGCCCTTAATGAGTGGTGTGTGATCAACCTGATGGAGAAATTGGTGTCTCCCCCAAAACACCCGGCGCCACAACGTAAGACACTGCAACAGGTAAAAGAGAGCGTGATTTGGGTACTGCGCGAGCTGAGCTGGCTCAGCCAGACCAGCGCACAGGCGTCGGCCACGGCGTATCAACGCGCGTTGCAACACCTGACGCTACCAATGACCGAGCTGGATGCCGCCAATCCGAACTGGTCGTTAACGCGTTCTGCACTGGAACAACTGGTTCAGTTACGACCGGCAGACAAACAGCGCTTTCTGGAGGCCTGCAAAATGGTGATTGAATCCGACGGGAAGGTGTCTGTCAGTGAAGGGGAACTTTTCAGGGTCATCGCCAGTTTCCTCGAAGTGGCTGTCCCGCCACTGACGATAGATGCTGAATAAAAAATAAAGGCCACATCACTGTGGCCTTATTCATATCACGCGCTTTTTCAGTCTGGCATTGATGAGATCTTCCAACTGCTTCTGCTCTTTGCAGGCCTGCTCATAACGCTGTTTGGTACGCCAGCGTTCAAGCACTTTTTCCAGCCCCATCACGCGGGCGTGTTTGTGCTCCAACTGCTTCTGGACAGAAGAACATTGCGCCTGCATGACCGCCTGCTCATGCTCATGGTGACGCAACAGCTTTTGTAACATGGTGTCGACCCGGCTGAGGTTCATCAAGGTCGCGCTATTGAGCACCGGAGTATTAAGCGCAGACTGCCCTGAATGGTTCTTCAGTTTGGCTAACTGCGCCAGTTGAAGCTGGACGTGCGCATGGCGTTGCCGCATCGATTCCAATTGCTGACCGACCTGGTCGCGACGTTTTTCTTCCACCTGCTGAAGGCGACCGACCGCTTTCAGTTTGGCACCGTCATCCATGTGTTACTCCTGTCCCTGGAACAATTGCGCCAATGCACTCAGGCTGGCCGGGAAATCGACCGCTTCATTGGCTGGCTGCTGAAGATAAGCCTTAAGGTGCGGATACATTGCCACCGCCTGATCCAGTTCAGGATCCTGGCCCGGTTGATACCCGCCCAACGGCAGCAACTCTTTGACCTGAAGGTAGTTAGAGTAGAGTTGACGAAACTGATTCGCCACTGTGCTGTGTGCCGTTTGTGTGCACGCGGCCATACAGCGACTGATCGACGCATTGATGTCAATCGCCGGATAATGCCCTTGCTCTGCGAGCTGACGCGATAACACCACGTGACCGTCGAGAATTGCCCGGGCAGAATCGACAACCGGATCATGCTGGTCGTCCCCTTCCGCCAGAACGGTGTAGATCGCCGTCAGGCTGCCGTGCGGGTTTTCGCTGTTTCCGGCACGCTCCAACAACTGTGGCAAAATGCTGAAAACCGACGGCGGATAACCGCGTGAGGCGGGCGGCTCACCCAGCGACAGAGCTATTTCGCGCTGCGCCATGGCGTAACGGGTCAATGAGTCCATAAGGAGCAAGACGTCTTTGCCCTGATCGCGAAAATACTCCCCAACACGATGGCAAAGTAATGTCGCACGCAGACGCATCAGCGGAGACTCATCGGCCGGCGCCGCAATGATCACCGCTTTTTTACGCGCTTCGGGAGTCAGATTACGCTCGATAAACTCGCGGACTTCCCGTCCCCGTTCACCAATCAAACCAACCACAATCACATCGGCTTCGGTGTTCTGTGTGATCATGCCCATCAGGACACTCTTACCAACACCACTGCCGGCCATCAGGCCAATACGCTGACCTTTGCCGACCGTCAACAGACCATTGATGGCGCGCACACCAACATTTAAAGGGGTGTCGACCGGCCGGCGCTTAAGCGGGTTGATCGGTTTGGGTTCAAGTGAAACACGATCGCCCCCCCTCAGCACCGGCCCATCGTCCAACGCATCGCCCAGACCATTGACGACCCGACCCAGCCACTGCGCACTTATCTGCACCGTGCTGTCCCCTTCCAGAGGCACCACTTTGGCGCCAGCGAACAGCCCACCCAAACGGCGAATGGGCATCAGGTACGCCACACTGTGGTCAAAGCCGACTACCTGAGCTTCAATCATGTCGCCTTCGGCGGTTTCCACCAAACAGCGCTGCTCCAGCTTGAAACGGCAACCGACCGCCTGCAGCATCAGTCCGTTGACTTTCACCAGTCGCCCGGTTACCCGGGCAACCGGAACCGAATCGAGCGAGGCAATGGCCTCGCTCAGACGTTCCGACAGGATTTCGTGCGCCCGGCTGTTACTCATGGCGACCTTCTGTCTGTGTTGGTGCTGGCGCGACCTCATCTAAGAGATGTTGCTTCACGTTATCCATACACGCTTGCAGACGTGAGTCACAGCTGGCGTCGGCTTCGGCCTCTTCCGTGACCAAGTGACAACCGCCGACCGGAAGTTCGTTGTTCGGCACCAGTTTCCAGCTCGCCGGCAAATCCGCATTGATGTGGCTGATGCGTTCCAAATCCTGAGGGTTCAGGTGTACCGTCACTTTCTCTGTTTTGCCTGGCATGGCTTCCAGCGTTTCATCCACCAGCGACAGGATTTGTTGAGGCATCAGGGTCAGTTCAGCACGAATCACCTGCTGCGCGACTTTCTGAACCAGTTCACAGATCATATGACGCTGTTGCTGCTCGCGCTCTGCCTGCCAGCGGGACAAGCTCTTAAACAGTTCACTGACTGGCTTAGTGGCTTCGACAAACATCTGTTTGCCCGACTGTTCGCCAGACACAAAGCCTTTCTGGAAGCCCTCTTTCTGGCCATCCAGCAACCCTTGCTGTTTGCCCTGATCCAATCCCTGACGGAACCCTTCTTCATGTCCTTGCTCCAGCCCTTGCTGAAACCCCTGCTCCAGCTGTTGCTGAATGTCGTGCTGGTTGTCTTGCTGCCAGCCCAACTCATCGTCAAACTCGTCTGCCACCACTGGCTGAGCCAAAGGTGGAAAACGGTGCAGCCGGTAGCCAGAAGGCGGCAGATTCAATACTTTATTGGTTGGCATGGCTTACTCCACCGTCGGCTCTTCATACAACAACAACTCAATTTCGCCGCCGTCGTCCATCGTACGAACGATCTGCATGATCTCCTGACGGGCCGATTCGACTTTACTGAGAGGCACAGCACCACGCGACTGCATGTTTTCTTCCAGTGCGCTCGCCATACGTTGCGGCATGGAGCGTTTGATCGCCTGTTGCAGCGTGATATCGGCGCCTTTCAATGCCAATGCCCACAGATCCAGCGGGACCTGTTGTACCAGCAGATCCATGGTTTCTTCGCGCTGACGACCCAATACCATAAACTCAAACATGTTCTGTTCGATTTCACTCACCACATCTTCATCATGCAGCTTGAGCATTTCCATCAGACCAGCCCGGTCGCCTTCGAAACGGTTGATGATGTCCGCCGCCTGTTTCACGCCCGATAACGGAGCGCTCTGGTTGGCGGAAACTTTCTCAATACAACGCTCGATCAGCTCACTGAGGTCTTTGGCAACCTGATGATCCACATCCTGCAAGCGCGCGATACGGAATAACAGTTCATCGTGATAGTCTTCTGGCAGGAACTTAAGCACTTCTGACGAGCTTTCCGGCGGCAGATAGGCCAGGAAAATGGCTTGCATCTGCGGGTGTTCATTAGTAATAAAACGCGCCAGTGTTTCCGATTCCACCCACTGCAAACGCTGCATATTGTTACGAATCTCATCGCCATACAGGTTGTTCAGCAAGCCTTTGGCCAAATCGTTGCCAAGCGCTTTGCGTAAAGTATTCGACAGATACTCTTTCGACGCGCCGCGAATGCCACTGTGCTGGCGGAAATCTTCAAAGAAATTCTGAATCACGTTGCGGGCGCTGTCGCTTTTAATACCGCTCAGTTTTGCCATCGCTTTGGTCACCCGCTGGGTTTCATCGCGGGAGAAATGACGCAGCACTTTAGCCGCTGCGTCCTCACCCATACCCAGCAACACCAACGCGGTTTGCTCAACGTAACTAAGCGTCTGCTTTCGAGTGAATTTTGCTGTGCTCATTGATGTTTACCCATTGTTTCAATACTTCGGCTACGCGCTCAGGCTCTTCGTTAGAGATAAGCTGCAGATGTTTAAGTTGGATTTCCAGCGGCGAGCCCGGAGGCGGCAGCATATCGCTGGTGCTGTCGAGGCCTGAAGAGAACTCAATGCCCTGTTCAGACAGACGACGGTTAAGCGCTTCTTCATGCTCGCGCTCTTCGCGTGTTTGCAGGTTCTCGTAGACCGGTTCTTCCTGCGGCGGCTCGGCAAATTCTAGCTCCTGAGTCATACGATCTGCGCCAGTCAGGTGCATGATCAACGGACGCAAAACAAAGAAAATCATCGCCAGACCCAGCATGCCACCAATCACGTAACGCAATGGTTGCTGAACGGTCGGATCCTGCCACCATGGAATGGATGGCGCTGCATCGATTTCAATCGGCGTAAAGTTAAAGCTCATCAGGCTAAAGCTGTCACCGCGGGTGGCTTCAATGCCTACCGCATCGCGCAGCATCTGCGAGATCTGCTCTTTGTCACCATCACTCCACGCGCTGCCATCCGGGGCAGCGGCTGAGTTCAGCAACACAGAAACACTGAGATTTTTCACCTGACCCTGTTGATACTGAGTACGGCGTACACTGCTACCGACAGCGTATTGACGATTGACTTCCGAACGTGCGTTGGTGTTCTGGCTGTCCTGAGTCGGCACTTCCCCGGTGACGGCCGGTTGGTTGCTCAGCGTGCCCGGAACCCCAAGAGCAATGTTATCAATCGAGTTGTTCTGGATAGTGTGCTCGTTACGTACCACCGGTGCGTTGTCGAGAATTTCCTGCGTCTCTTCAATTTGGCTGAAATCCATATCGGCCGCGACCTGGACACGGAAGTTACTCGGACCGACGATCGGCGTCAGCATGTCGGCGGCGCGCTGGATGATCTGCTTTTCAACGTTCTTCTGATATTCCAGATATTTCGCGTTCACTTTGCCCGCTTCTGCCGATCCCACATCGGCGCTCAACAGACGGCCATATTGGTCAATGACCGAGACAAACTCGGGTTTCATGCCCGTGACACTGCCCACCACCAGATTGATGATCGCCTCAACCTGACCGGTTTTCAGATCTTCACCAGGCTTAAGTTCCAGCATCACCGAGGCTGACGGATTTTCACTGTTCTGGCGCACAAACAGGGTCTGACGAGGAATCGCCAGGTGCACACGTGCGTTCGTCACAGCATTGAGTGAGATGATAGTGCGGACTAACTCACCTTCCAGACCATGACGATAACGGGCCGTCTCCATAAACTGGCTGGTGCCCAGAGAACTGTCTTCTTTCAGAGAATCCAGGCCCGTTGGCAATTGTGCTTTTACGCCTTTGGCCGCCAGCAACATGCGGATACGTGCGACTTCGCCTTCCGGCACCAGCACCTGACCGTTCTGCTCTTGCAGGCGGTAGCTGATCCCTTCGCTTTCCAGTACCGAGACAATCTCACCGGTATCAAAACGTTCCTGCTGGCTGTACAGCGGACGGAAGCTCTGAGTCGAACTCCACAGCGCGACCACGATGATTGCTGCGACAATCGCCGCCAGAACGGCCGACAACACCAGGTTGCGCTGGCTGCTCGACCAAAGCTGTTTCACTTTTGTGGTGAACTCATCCATGCCTTTCGGTGCGGACATACTGCCCGCGCCCGGATTCATAGAGGCTCCTGCTACATGAGTTGAAATGTCTGACATGATTTACACCGGCATCTTCATGATGTCTTCAATAGACGAGACCACTTTGTTGCGCACCTGCATCAAAGCATCGAACGAAAGACTGGCTTTCTGACTGGCGACCATCGCACCGACCAGATCGTCGCTGGCACCGGTTTCTACCGCCGTCATTTTCTGACTGGCGAAAGACTGATGCTGATTCACCACATCCAATACACTGGTCATCGCCTGTGAGAAAGACAGAGGTGCGTTGACCGTTTTCATATCGAGAGGATTCGCGCTGATCACAAAATCAGGCTGAACCTGGTTGGTCATCATGTCCATCTTGGCCAGCATCAGCTGCTCGGCCGATACCGCTTGGTTAATTGGTTGACTTGCCATAATACTTTTTCTCCTTTAGGCAGCCGAGCCCAGCTCCGACTGTAAATCAATACCTTGTTCGCGCATCGCCGCCAGCTTGTATCTCAGCGCGCGGGTTGATACACCAAGGGCATTCGCGGTCTGAGTCCGGTTGCCACCGAACTGACGCAGTTTGTCTAAAATGTACTGGAATTCCGCCTGCTTCTTCGCTTCGATATGACCGAACGCTTCCGAAGGCATCGCCGCAGGCGTGGACGCGGTCACTTCCACCGGCAGCATCAGATCCTGAGCTGTGATGTAATCACCATGACGCATCACCAGCGCACGTTGAATAACGTTTTCCAGTTCTCGGATATTGCCCGGCCAGTGGTACTGACTGAGCGCCGATTTGGCATCATCGGACAGGTGGCATTTGCTGCTGTCCTGATATTTGTTGATGAAGAACTGGCTGATCGGCAGGATGTCTTCCCGTCGCTCGCGCAGCGGCGGCCAGTGCAGCGGCAAAACATCAAGACGGTAATAAAGATCTTCGCGGAACGTGCCCTTTTGCACTTCCTCGCGCAGATCTTTGTTGGTCGCTGCAATCACGCGGATATCCAGTTGGATCGCTTTGTGGCTGCCGACCCGCTCCACTTCACGCTCTTGAAGCACCCGCAGCAATTTGGCCTGAACCGCTGGTGACATCTCACCGATTTCATCCAACAGAATGGTGCCGCCATTGGCCTCTTCGAATTTACCGCTCTGTGAGCCAGTCGCCCCCGTGAACGCGCCTTTTACGTGGCCAAACAGCACCGCTTCCAGCATCGACTCCGGAATCGCGGCGCAGTTAACAGCAATAAAAGGGCCTTCTGCACGAGGTGAATGCTCGTGGACATAACGAGCCAGCACTTCTTTTCCGGTACCGGACTCCCCGGTGATCAGCACACTGGCACTGGTACACGCCGCGCGATGAGCCAGTTGCAATACCTGTTTGCTACGCCAACTTTCAGCAACGATATTGGCCATTGGGCGACCCAGTGCTTCCACCCGACGCAACAAATTAAGTAACTGATTGGACTCAAACGGACGCAATAGATAATCCGTCGCACCCGCTTTCATCGTTTCAGCAGCCAGAATGCCCTGCTCCTGATCCACAATCGCAATGGCAACACCGGCGTTGCGCTGTTTCTGATGGCAAGCCACCCATTCACGTACACACATGTCCGGCAAACTGGAGCTGACCAGAGTAATGGTCGCAGAAACATCGATCAGCGCACTGCGTCCGGTACGGGCATGAGTCACACGGTAGCCCGCGTCTTCCAAGACCTGGATAACCGGCTGAGCGTAATGATCGTTAGGCTCAACCAACAAAATTTCTGTTTTCAACATCATTGAACCTTAACTGTTTCAGTGGAAGCGGCAGGCACCACACTCTCATTGTCACGAACCAGGCGCAGCGTTACCCGACGGTTTTTCGCGCGCCCCTGTTCGGTCTTATTGGTCGCCAGCGGGTAGCGGGCGCCGTGAGCACGCACTTCCAACATCTCCGGTTTCACGCCCAGCGTTTTCAGCTCTGCGGCCACAAGTTCGGCACGCTGACGAGAAATATCCAGATTAGAAACAGTTGAGCCGACGCTATCGGTGTAGCCATCGATCAGGATGCGGGTTACGCGCTTATCCGCTTTAAGGTAGCTAGTCAGTGCTTTAAGGCGACGGGTTTGCGCCGTGGATAAATTGCGCTGACCAAAGGCGAATGACAAAACCACATCCCGTGCTTCGGAATAAGACATGGCGGGCAGATTATCGCGGCAACGGGTAAAGCGACTGATGGCATCAGCAGCCTGCATCGTTGGAATAATCAGTGCCTGAGAGGCGGAAGTTTTATTTCCGCTCAGAGAAAGTTTGATCCAATGACCGGTTTGCATTGCGAGCAATAATTCATCAATGCCCTGAAGAAACCGCGCGGATTGTTTTTCATCCAGTTTTGCGCTGGACAAAGGCACGCTGGAGGAATTAACCGCCCAAGGCGGTGCCTGGTAATATAACTCACCTGAAACAAATTTCTTATTAATATTGCTCAGATCAATTTGAAAAAATAATTTATTATTGGGCAGTGCGCGGAAATAAAACTTCCCTTCCGCTACTTCCGTATGTGTCAGTTTGCATTCAAACTGGTTTCCATTATATATCCACTTCGACAAGTCCATCGGGACTTTTATGTCTTGCTCGGCATAGACAGGGAAAGAAAGGGCAAAGAGCCCTATGCAAGATAAGCCTGAATATATTAAAGCCCTCGAGTGACAGAAATATTTCTTACTTTCCTCTGACTTTTGTTTTTTATAGAAATATGCCAGCGAAAATAAATTTTTGGCATACATAATCATATTGTAATCCTAATCTGACATGGCAACCCAGCGCACAGAACCTTAGAGCAAGGCGGTTCTACAACCTTGTACTCTGGGTAAAAGTTAATAAATCAAAACAAAGATTTAGCTAAAAAACGCTCAATCGGTCCTTTAAGAACCTGTTTTGGAACAATGAGTTATCTATCATCAACTCGTTTGTTCATTTTTTATTCTGACGAATTATTATTATTTGTTATGAAAGCTAACTCCTTTCGATATTTATTTGAAGACCAATTCTTGAAGTTCAAATCAACATGTGAACTAAAGTCACAAACTTAAAATTAGAAACTAAAAAACAATAAAAAAGTCTGTGTAGACTAGCCGCATTAAAACGAAATAGTTCGTAATTGTTAAGAAACGGTAAAATACACATGGAACCACAGATCCATAAATCTATTTCTGAGCCAAAACCACTTAGCGTTGAGTTGCTCGGAAAACCGATTCATATTGTCAGAGATAAACTAGAAAACATTATTCAGGACTCCAGTCACTGTTTAGTGAACGAGTTACAACACTGGCTAAATACGAATCAAGTCGAAGTCGTTTTTAATCAGGTGAGCTTACACACTCTCGCTCCGCTAGAGATGGATAAGTCACTGACGTCGGTATGTCGGCACCAACAAGGCGGTCTCGTGTACGTCTATTGCGACACTCCGCTGCTGATTAAACTGGCTGATCGCTTTTACAACGCTGACCTTGAGCGCAGCAAAGGCACACTGACCAGCAGTGACCTGCGCCTGCAAGAACGCATGACTCGTCACATCATTGACTGGATTGCTCCTGGCGATATGTGGCGTAACAGCGATTTCGAGCTCAGCTACGGGATTGGCCTGAAAACCACACTGGATATTCATTTTGGTGAACACAGCGGCACGCTGACGATGGTTTTTGACAGCCAGTTAATTCAGACCCTGATTGACCAGCTCGATCTGCATCAACAGGACGACCTGCACGATCCGTTCTGTCACGCACTGGAGTCGGCACCGGTAAAACTGAATGTTCTGCTGAGCAAGAAAACCCTGCCACTCAGTGATGTGTTGAATCTGGCTCCCAACGACATTATGCCAATTGAGCTGCTGAGCACGGTGCCAGTCAGCGTTGGCAATGAACGCCTGTTTACCGGCCGCGTGGCCGAACAGGAAGGACAACTTGTATTAATTTTGAACGACGATAAGGAATCGCTACGATGAGTGAATCACCTGAAAACAACACCTTTGATGGTGAAGAGCTGAACTTTGATGATTTTCAACTGGAAGACTTCTCCGGCGACGTCGCGACTGAAGCGGCTGAGCGCCCGGAACGCGACCTGAGCTTTTTCAAAAATATTCCAGTGACGGTCACTCTCGAAGTAGCCAGCAAAGAGATTGCACTGGGCGATTTGATGAAAGCGGGCGAAGGCAGTGTCATTGAACTCGACAAACTCAACGGTGAGCCGCTGGACGTCAAAGTCAATGGTTCACTGATGGGGCATGCTGAAGTCGTTGTGGTCAATGAAAAATACGGTCTGCGCCTGATCGATGTGCTGGATTCAGCACTGACGTCGGTTGGTCAGTAAGGTTCAATTCAGATGGAAAAACTGCGTTCCCCATGGGCATGGATGCCTGCCCTGCTGTTGGCGTTGACGCTGGTTGCCATGCCGACGCTGGCAGCCGATAACGGACTGACCATACTCTCCGTCACCGACGGCCAGAGCGAACAGGAATACAGCGTCAAGTTGCAGATTTTGCTGCTGATGACCGCGCTGAGTTTCCTGCCCGCATTCATTCTCATGGCGACCAGTTTTACCCGGATTATCGTCGTACTGGCGATATTGCGCCAGGCACTTGGCTTACAACAGAGCCCGCCCAACCGGGTTCTGGTTGGCATTGCACTGACGCTGACGCTGCTGATCATGCGCCCGGTTTGGAGCGACATTTATCAAAATGCGTTCCAGCCTTACGACAACGGAGAAATCACGCTGATCCAGGCGTTTTCGGTGGCGGAAAAACCCATTCGCCATTTCATGCTGGCACAAACGCAACAGAGTTCACTGGAGCAGATGTTGCGAATTGCCAACGAACCGCTTGATCAGAATGTTGAGGACATCTCGTTTGCGGTGGTACTGCCTGCATTTGTCATCAGCGAGTTGAAAACCGCATTCCAGATTGGTTTTATGCTCTTCATTCCTTTTCTGATCATTGATCTGGTGGTCGCCAGTGTGCTGATGGCAATGGGGATGATGATGCTTTCCCCGCTGATCATTTCGCTGCCGTTTAAGTTGGTGATCTTCGTCCTGGTGGACGGTTGGGCCATGACTGTCGGCACTTTAAGCGCCAGTTTCGGCTAAACGGAGGACCTCATGACCCCTGAGTTAACCGTAACTCTGTTTTCCAATGCCGTGTGGCTGATCATTACCATGGTTGGCGTCCTGGTGGTGCCCGGACTGATTGTCGGTCTGGGCATTGCTATCTTCCAGGCTGCCACACAAATCAACGAACAGACACTCAGCTTCTTGCCGCGTCTGATGGTTACCTTGCTCATGGTGATTTTCGCCGGCCATTGGATGCTGCAAAAAATCATGGACCTGTTCGACTACCTGTTCCATAACATTCCGGGGATGATCGGCTGATGGCACTGACCTTTGCCGAGCTCTCTGCTTGGTTGGGCCAACTTTGGTGGCCGTTTTTTCGCGTTGGTGCGGTGTTTCTTTCGATGCCATTTTTTGGTGACGCGCTGATCCCACTTTGGGTTCGTAGCCTGCTCGCCTTATCTCTGGTGGTGATCACCGCGCCGCTGATGCCCGCCATGCCCGCCGTCGACCTGTTTTCAATGACTTCCCTATACCTGGCCTTTGAACAAGCGGTTTGGGGCCTAATGTTCGGGCTTATCCTGCATATGCTGTTCAGCATTTTCACCACGCTGGGGCAGATTGTTTCGTTACAGATGGGCCTCGGTATGGCGATGATGAACGACCCAGTCAATGGCATGTCGGTGGCGATTCTTGGCCGGATTTTCCTGATTTTCAGCACGCTGCTGTTTCTGGCACTGGAGGGGCACCTGCTGGTCATTGATATTCTGATTCAAAGCTTCACCATCTGGCCGGTCGGCTCCGGGATCACCATGCTTTCACTGCAAGGCGTTGTGTCGATCTTCGGCTGGATGTTTGCTTCCTCACTGGCACTGGCCCTGCCGGCGATTGTTTCCATGCTGCTGGCTAACATCAGTTTTGGCGTCATGAACCGCGCAGCACCGGCACTCAACGTCTACGCACTCGGCTTTCCGATGACCATGCTGCTCGGCCTCTTTAGTGTGCTGATCTCTGTGTCCGGAGTGCCGAGCCGGTACACGGCACTGGTGCACGATACACTCAACTATCTGAATACCTTTATGCTGGGGGGCGCATGAGCGAACAATCGTCTCAGGACAAAACCGAAAAGGCTTCCCCCCAGAAGGTCAAAAAAGCCCGCGAACAGGGCCAGATTCCCCGAGCCAAAGAGTTTACCGCTGCGGTCATTTTCCTCGCGGTGGCGATCTACTTCTACAGCCAGTTAGCCACCATTTGGCAGAGTATCTCCGGGGTATTCCGTTTCAATATGGCGCTGACTAAACAAGATCTGGCGACACCGGAAAAAATGGTTGAACAGCTCGGCCACAGCCTCGGCATCGTTCTCGAAATGCTATTGCCGATGTTTGTGGTCATCATCGTGGTGGCGGTCGCCAGTTCGCTGATTCTCGGCGGCTGGATGTTCCGTCCGGCCAACGTGCAACCTAAGCTGAGTAAGCTCAACCCGCTCAATCGCCTCAAGCGGATGTTCTCAACCCGCTCTCTGGTTGAGCTTCTGAAATCTACCCTCAAAGTGAGTGTGATTTTTGCGGTGCTGTACGGCTACCTGGACAATCACCTCCAGCCACTGCTCGGCATGCAACGCCTGCCACTCAGTCAGGGAGTCAGCCTGATCATGACCATTCTGTTCGAAGGTCTGCTGTTGATGGGCGTGGCTCTGCTGATTTTCGGGGTAATAGATATTCCTTATCAGCGCTGGGAGCACCTCAAAGAGCTCAAGATGACCAAACAAGAGCTCAAAGAGGAATACAAAAACAACGAAGGCCGTCCGGAAGTAAAACAACGCATTCGCCAGATCCAACAGCAGTTTGCCCGCCGGCGTATCGACAAAATGGTGCCCACCGCTGACGTAGTGATCACCAACCCGACGCATTACGCAGTGGCACTTAAGTACGACCCATCCCTGTCGGATGCGCCGTTTGTGGTCGCCAAAGGCGTGGATGAAACCGCGATGCACATTCAGCGTATCGCGCGTGAAAATCAGGTGGAAATCATCAACTCGCCGCCACTGACGCGTTCCATTTATCACACCACCGCGATTGAACAAGCCGTTCCGAGCCAGTTGTACATCGCCGTGGCCCACATTCTGACTTACGTCCTGCAGCTTAAATCGTTTCGCAAAGGCGAAGGTGAGCAACCACTGCCCTTGCCACACTTTTCGATTCCTAAGCACCTGCAGCACTGATTAACCAGCATTAACCCAAGGATAAGAAAGCATGCTTAATCGCTTGAAACAAATTCAGTCGTCGACCAAAGGCTACATCGGGATACCGATTGTGTTGTTGATGGTTCTGGCCATGGTCATCCTGCCATTGCCACCCTTGCTGCTGGATGCGCTGTTTACTTTTAACATCGTCCTGGCCATTCTGGTTCTGCTGGTCAGTACCACAGCTAAACGCCCGCTAGATTTCTCGATATTCCCGACCATTCTGTTGGTTGCAACCCTGCTGCGCTTGACGCTCAACGTCGCGTCGACCCGTATTGTTCTGCTGGAAGGCCACAACGGCGGCGATTCCGCCGGTAAAGTCATTCAGGCGTTCGGTGAAGTGGTGATCGGCGGTAACTATGTGGTTGGTATGGTCATTTTCGTCATCCTGATGATCATTAACTTTGTGGTGATCACCAAAGGTGGCGAACGGATTTCCGAAGTATCGGCACGTTTTACCCTGGATGCCTTACCGGGTAAGCAGATGGCCATCGATGCCGACCTCAACGCTGGTCTTATCGATCAGGAGACGGCCCGCCAACGCCGCCGTGAAGTGGCCAATGAAGCAGACTTCCACGGTTCAATGGATGGTGCGTCCAAATTTGTGCGCGGCGATGCCGTTGCCGGCTTGATGATCCTGTTCATCAACATCATCGGCGGTATCAGCATTGGTGTGTTTGAGCACGGCCTGCCCGCGTCTGAAGCGTTTAAAACTTATGCTTTGCTGACCATCGGTGACGGTCTGGTTGCTCAGATTCCGTCCCTGCTGCTGGCGACAGCTGCTGCTATCATCGTTACCCGCATTAACGACAGCGATAATGGCATGTCGGAGACCATGCACAAGCAACTGCTGGCCACCCCGACCACACTGTTCACCGTTGCAACCATTATGCTGGTAATCGGCCTGGTTCCGGGTATGCCTCACTTGGCATTCTTCACCTTTGCAGCGGCGCTCGCCTTTGCGGGCTGGCGTCAGAGCAAAAAGCCGGTTCACGATCCGCAAATCGAAGAAGTGGAAGCCCTGTCACAGGCGATGCAGGACGACGATGCCCCGCTGACCTGGGAAGACATTCCCCACGTGCATACGCTATCGCTGGCTTTGGGCTACCGATTGGTTCACCTGGTGAACAAAGAGCAAGGTGCCCCGCTGACCCAACGTATCCGCGGTGTCCGACGTAACTTATCGGAACAGGTCGGCTTCCTGCTACCGGAAGTGCGTATTCGCGATAATCTGAGCCTCAAACCGAACCAGTACACACTGTCGCTTAACGGTGAAGTGATTGAGCAGGGCTTTATTGAACCTGAACGTCTGATGGCAATTGCGGTCGGTGACACCTACGGCGAAGTCGACGGCATTCTCGGCAGCGATCCCGCTTATCAGTTGCCGGCAGTCTGGATTGAGCACAACGACAAAGCGAAAGCGCTCAATATGGGTTATCAAGTGGTGGACGACGCCACAGTGATCGCAACGCATATCAGCAAAGTCATGAAGTCGCACCTAGCAGAATTGTTTAATCACGATGACGTAGAAGCCATGAATCAGCGCCTTACTCAACAGGCTCCGAAACTGGCCGAAGCCTTGGGCGCCGCGCTGAATCCGGCGCAGCAGCTCAAAGTTTACCGTCAGCTGCTGCTGGATCAGGTACCACTGAAAGACATCCGTACCATTGCTAACACCATGTTGGAGTCATCGGAAAACACCAAAGACCCCATTCTGCTCGCCGCCGATGTCCGCTGCGCGCTGCGCCGCACTTTGGTCAACCTGATTGCCGGCCAGAAAAACGAAATCAGTGTCTATGCATTGTCGGATGAGCTTGAGCAAATGCTGATGACCTCACTGCAGCAGGCTCAGGCCAGCGGCGCAGTGATGCTGGACAGCTTCCCTATTGAACCGAATATTCTGAGTCAGTTCCAACAGAACCTGCCGTTGATCCGCCAACAACTCAAACAACAGGGTCTGGCGCCGATTTTGTTGGTTATGCCGCAACTCAGACCTTTAATTGCCCGTTATGCCCGCAGTTTCACACAGGGTCTGGCGGTCTTGTCTTACAATGAAATCCCAGAAAACAAACAAATCAACGTGGTAGGAAACCTTGGCTAGTCTTATATCAAATCAGGCAATGTATCATTACTTGCGCGAACTGATTGAACAATATGTCGTCACGGATGACGACAAAATTATCTTTGAAGCTTTTCTGCAAAATGATGTCCGACACGCCTGTCAGGCGATTCGTGATGCGTACAGCGGTGAAGTGGAGTATCAACACCTCACTCTGCGCTTTGGCAACCGCAGTGAGCAGAGTGTGTATCAGTTTGACCTGTCACAGACCATGCAGTACTGCCTGGATCTGTACAGTCTCTATCTGGCGCTGCGCCAGACACGCTTTCAAATGGAAACGTTTCATCCGGATCTGATCAGTAACGTGGTTGTGCCGATCCGGATGAGTGCTTTGCTGTGGGAGCCGGGGCTGGAATTTCTCCATCAGATTTTCCGTCATCATCAGGATGCGTTTGCCCATGTGATTCCATCCCTGCAGATGACACCGGAAAACTTTACCCGGGCAGACAGCACCGAGCTGGTAGAGCAAATTCGTACTAACGCCTATGCGTTGTGGTTCGAATTGTGCGCGCCCGGCGAACACTTCGAGCCCTACGCCGACTTTAAACCGGACATGATCAAACTCTCCTTTACGCTGGAAAGTAAAGAAGATCGCAGTAGCTTTCTGCCCATTATACGTTTTCTGCGTAAACACCGTTTGAGCTGGACCGCCGGACGCGTTGCCAGTCAGATAGAGCTGAACCAGTGCAAGCTGCTGGGTGCAAGCCACTATTTTGGTTACTTCAGTGATATTCCGACCTCTGTGTCTTTCCGCTCTTTCGATGAAGCCGACAACGAGGAATGTCGCTAACCCCCAATAAAAACGCGAATTAATGGAATTGAGATCACCAAAAACCACCTAATTTCATTAATTCGCTATTTTTTTTCAACCCCGATTAAATCCTGCCAAACAAGTAACCGCCTCTAGTTAGTGACCAGGGAAATTCCCAGAGCCTGAAAGACAGTTAGCAAACCAAGGAGACTAAGATGGCTTTATCTATGCACACTAACTACGCTTCACTAGTAACTCAAAACACGCTAAGCAATACAAACAACCTACTGAACACTGCAATGGAGCGTTTGAGTACTGGTTACCGTATTAACTCAGCAGCGGATGACGCAGCGGGTCTACAAATCTCTACCCGTCTTGAGTCTCAAACTCGCGGCATGAGCGTAGCAATGCGTAACGCACAAGACGGCATCTCTATGATGCAAACCGCTGAAGGCGCGATGGATGAGATGACTAACATCGTTTACCGTATGAACGATCTGGCAACTCAAGCATCAAACGGTTCAGCCTCTGCTGCAGATAAAACTGCACTGAACAGCGAATACCAACAGCTGAACGAAGAACTGGCGAACATCATGAGTTCAACCAACTTCGGCGGTCAGAAAATGTTCCAGACCACAGGTTTTGCGGCTGGCGCAGTGAACATCCAAATCGGTACTAACTCAGGTGAACAACTGGCTATCGACGTATCGACTGAAATCGGTAATCTGGACACAGCTGTAGGTGCTGCAGGTGCTTTTGCTCTAGGTGACATTTCAACTGAAGCGGGCGCACAAACTGCACTGGACACGTTGACTGGTGCAAATGGTGACGCAGGCGTTCTGGCTCAAATCGGTACAGTACGTTCAAGCTTTGGTGCGAACATCAACCGTCTAGAGCACACTATCGTTAACCTAGGCAACATGGTTGAGAACACATCTGCTGCGAAAGGCCGTATCACTGATGCAGACTTCGCTGTTGAATCTTCCAACATGACTAAGAACCAGATGCTGATGCAAGCCGGTACTACAGTTCTGTCTCAGACTAACCAGCTGCCAGGCATGGCAATGTCTCTGCTTCGCTAAGACGCCTCCTGATTCTTATCTACTCCAGTTACGCAAAGCCTCCTTCGGGAGGCTTTTTTTATACCTGTGCTTCCCTCTCAGCCCCGGCGGCCCAGCTTAATTCTATGTCCATTCCGGTCGCCCTACTTATAGAGGAAAGTTGTTCAGCCCTTTCAGGAAAAAGCGGAATTGCCCATTAGGAAGCAGCACTTCCGCTTTTGACACAAAAACAACTTAATACATTGAATTTAAAGACTTTAATTACTGGCACACATCTTGCAATTTAGCAATTCAATTACTAACGATTGATGAATCGGCCTGATGATGGGTCATCAGTCTGAGTTACAGGGAGCAACCCGATGAGTTCATTCGATCCAATTAACATGGCCACCCAACTGGCCACGTATGACGTTCAACCATTCCAGAAGCGTTACCAGATGCAGGCGGACAAATACCAGTCGCAGTTGACCGCGCTGGGTAAAGTGGAAAGCGCACTGCGCGACTTCCGCTCTGCTGTCGATGCAATGAACAGCAGTACCAGCAGCATCATCAAAAATACCGCCACCTTGTCTCAGGATGGGTATTTGTCGGCGAACGTTGACGCGAAAGCTCTGGTCGGCAACTACCAGATCTTCGTAGAGCAGATCGCGACCGCGCACCAGGTCTCAACCAGTATGCCGGCTGACTTGGATGCCACAACCGAAATCCCGACCACAGGAACGCTGGAGTTCACCATCAACGGTGAGAGCATGACGCTGGATCTGTCCACGGTCGATAGCGACGGCGATGGTAAAGCCACCATGGCGGATCTGATTTCGACCATCAACAACGACAGCAACAACCCGGGTGTAAACGCCACGCTGGTGCGCTCAAATGGCCAAACCCACTTCATGTTGTCCAGCACAGAAACCGGTGTCGAGAACCAAATCAACGTGTCTGCCTCAGGAACGGGAGCCACTTGGTTTGAAGATGCCTTCACCAACCTCAATGAAATCAGCGCACCTCAGGATGCTGTCATCTGGCTGGGCGCGAAAGACACGGGTCTGAAACTGACTAACGCCAGTAACACGTTCAAGGGTGTGATTGACGGGGTGGATGTCACGGTCAACAAAGCGCAAACGGCTGGCGAGAGCCCAATCGGCATGACCATTGGTGCCGATAACGAAGCGACCAAAGAGCAGGTCAACAAATTCGTCGACGCCTATAACACGCTGATGTCGACCATCGATGAGTACACCTCCATCGGTGGCGAAGACAAAGCGCGTGGCGTTCTAGCGAGCGACCCGACTTTGCGTTCGATCGAAAGCCAACTGACCAGTTTGGTACGTGGTGAATACAACGGCATGCGTCTGAGCGAAGCCGGCATCAGCATCGATCGTAACGGCAAAATGAAACTGGACGCGAAGAAGTTTGAGGCAGCGCAATCCAACAATGGCGCCGCGCTGGAGGCGATGTTTAACGGCGACGGTAACCTGCTTGATTCCATTGACGACATGGTGGAGCCGTTCCTTAAGTTTTCATCTGGCCTGTTCTCTTCTCGCAAAGATGCCCTGAAACAAAACATCAGCCGCATCGACGACAAGCAAGCCAACCTGGAACGCAAATACGACATGGCGTACGACCGCTATCTCAAACAATTCACTCAAATGAACACCCTAATGACCCAGATGAACCAAACCATGTCGATGTTTGGGTAAGTCTATTCAGGAGAAGTACTTATGCTAATGGATTCCGGCTACGACTCATATCAGCAGGTGGATCTGGATGCCCAGGCCGCCGCCGCTAACCCTCACCAGTTAGTGGTGATGCTGATTGATGGCCTGCTTGACGAAATCGAACGAACCCGCGGCCATATCGCCGCGGCTCGTCTGGCCGAGAAAGGCACCAGCATCAATAAATGCATGAACATACTAATCGGTCTCGACAGTGCGCTGGACGAAGAGAACGGCGGTGAAATCGCACAGAATCTGCATCAGTTGTATGACTTTTGCCAGATTGAGCTCTACCAGGCCAGCGTTCAGAACGACGTCGACAAACTGGCCAATGTAGAAAAAGTAATGGCGAATATTCGAGAAGGATGGGTAAGTTTTGGCAAGCACGCATAAAGTCTCTCCCGAGCGATTTCGTCATCTGTCAAAGCTGATGCAAATTGCGACCAAAACCGAGGACTGGCATGCCCTGAAGCGCTACGACCTACAGTTGCGCGAATTGCTGACCAGTCATAAAGCGTATTTGAGCGATCCTCAACTGGCACCGGAAATTGCCCGTGCTAAGGCCATTCATCAGGAGGCATTCGACGCCTTGGAAAAGGCCACTGGCGAACTGCGTCAGGAGATGAACAAGGTTAACGCTCAGCAAGAGCGTGCCATGGCATATCAACTGGCGATGACGATGGAGTAACCGCATGATCACTACCTCTACCCTAGCCTCATCTGCGGTGAAATCAGCGGGCGGTGAAACGGGCAAAGTGCACGAAGCGCGAGTGTTCGGCGAATCGACACCAGCAAGCGGCGCATTTCGTCTCGGCCAACCATCGACAGCGATGGATCCCGCATTGTCGTTCACGCAAAACGGTGAGCACTCAACAGGCGAATCGCAGCAAGATGACACGCAACAGGACATTCTGACGCTGCTGCTCAGCGGGCTGACCAGTGCTGCGACTCCAGAACGGAATCCGCTTCACGCCAGTGCACCAGCCAACGAACGTCTCGGCCAGATGAAGCTCCACGGCGAGCACGCGGCGGTGAATCAACATCGAGCAGACACGGCGGTCACAGCGCAAACAAGTGAGCTGCGCCAGAGCCAGGCAGCGGCTTCCGTGAGCGAGCTGCCCAGTCAAGTCAAACTGACGTCACTGAGCAATGATGTGTTGTCGTCTGGTTCGTCTCAGCCATTGGCGCAACCACTAATGGCCGGTGCCGCATCGGCTCAGTCTCACACCCTGCAAAGCGCGGCCACAACCGCAGCCTCAGCAACCAGTGCCCCTCAGACCGCAGAATGGGCCAGCGTGCGTATTGATACTCAGGCCGGACGCTGGGGCGAGCAGATGATGCAGGTGTTGCACGACAGAGTCTCTTTGCAAGCGCAACAGAACCTGCAAGAAGCCAAAATCCGCCTGGATCCGCCAGAGCTGGGCAAACTCGATCTGCTGGTGCGGGTGGAAGGCGATCGCCTCAGTGTTCACATTAACGCGAATGCCAGTGCTACCCGCGAAGCGCTGATGCAGGTTTCCGAGCGTCTGCGCGCCGAATTGCAGGATCAGAACTTTGTCCATGTCGACGTTAATGTCGGTTCGGATCAAGACGATCAAGCCAGTCCCTATTCACCAACAGACGAGCAGGCCACCATATTTGCCGCGCGCGATCTGCGTGAAGACAACTCTCACACATTTACTTCTGACCACTGGCTGAACACCCAAGCCTGATTGATAACGAGGATAAGGTCATGACCAAACAACAATTGATTGCCGCTTTCATCGCAATGATCGTCACCAGCGCCCTCGTATCGGCCATTACCCTCGTGGGTGGTGTCTGGTATCTGAAAAAAGCCAGCCAGGACGATTCCGCTGACTTTTTTGAAGGCTCCTCCCTGTCGTTCCTGACGGAAGAACCTAAGCCCGTCAACACGCCAAGCTTTCACGCACTGGATAAAATTGTCCTGAGTGTCAAAGGCAAGAAACAATCGCACTTCGTGATGTTGGAAGTGGCGGTTGAAACCCGTCGTCCGGAACGCATCAAGGACATTGATGACTACATGCCGGTCGTCCGCAACTCGCTGCTCAAGCTGTTTGCTGATAAATCCTTCGACGATCTGCAGCGTGAAGGCGCGATCGACGATTTGCAAAATGAAGTGAAACAGACTCTGCTGATGGCCTTCGCCAAAACAGACATTGTTCGTGACATCGATGACGTGCTGCTCACCAAATACGTGGTGCAGTAAAGGAGCACCTCTATGTTGGATATGAACTTACAGGAAGGCTACAACGCCACGGAGGAGATCGCTTCACCGTCGGTGCCTATCGATGAAAATCGCCTGTTACAAAAGCATCAGATCCTGGTTAAGCGCGTGGTGAATCAACTGCGTGCCCACGCCAACACGCATTGCGGCGTGGAAGACATGCAGCAAATCGGACTGATTGGCCTGCTCGAAGCGGGACGTCGGTATGGCAACATTGACGACGCCAACTTCCCTGCATTTGCGGTATGCCGTATTCGTGGCGCCATTCTGGATGAGTTGCGTCGCCTGGACTGGCGTTCTCGTAAAACCCGTCAGCAGGCCCACGAACTCAACGACGTGACCCGGGATCTGACCCGTAAGCTCGGACGTCAGCCCACAGATGCGGAGATCATCAAAGCACTCGGTACCGACGTCCGAGACTACTACTCGCGTCTGAATGCGTCGCTGGCTGGTGAAATGCAAAGCCTGGATCAATTGATTGAGAATGGCGTCGAAAGCCATATTGACAGCCACTATGACGGCATGGCTCACGAGCAAATCCGTCGCAGTCTCGATCAGGCGCTGACCAGGCTACCAAAGCGTGACCAACTGCTGCTGACGCTGTTTTACCAGCACGAACTTAACCTACATGAAATCGCCCTGGTTCTGGAGCTGACGCCACCGCGCATCTGTCAGTTGCACAAGCAGGCGCTGAAACAACTTAACCAATACTTGTCCAGTTAGGAGTCACTGATGCAAAAGTTTTTTGGTGCAATTACAGTCTTGATATGTGTCTTTGGCGGCTACGTCTGGGCAGGCGGCAGCCTGGCCGCGATCTGGCAGCCCGCGGAACTGCTGATCATCGGCGGTGCCGCGCTCGGTTCGTTGATCATCGGTAACCCACCTCAGGTGCTCAAGGAGATGCGCCGTCAGGTGAAAATGATCATCACTCAACCGAAAGAGGAACAGGAGTATTACATGGAGCTGATGGCCGTGCTGAAGATTCTCTTGGAAACCGCACGCAACCAGGGCTTCAAATCACTCGACAGCCACATTGAGACACCGGAACAGAGCTCGATTTTCCTCGCTTACCCGAACATCGCCTCGGATCACCGCCTGATCTCTTTTATTACCGATAATTTGCGTTTAATGGCGATGGGCCAAATGTCGCCTCATGAATTAGAGGGACTGCTGGAACAGGAAATCGACGCCATTCAGACCGATCTGCTGCTGCCATCACGCTCGATGCAGCGCACAGCAGAGGCTCTGCCTGGCTTCGGTATTCTGGCTGCAGTGGGTGGCATCATCATCACCATGCAGGCGATTGATGGGTCGATTGCCATGATTGGCTATCACGTTGCCGCCGCCCTCGTGGGAACCTTTATCGGGATTTTTGGGTGTTACTGCTGTCTGGATCCGGCAAGTAACGCTATGGCCCAGCGCGTTAAGCGCAACATGACAGCGTTTGAATGCGTGCGTGCAACCCTGGTTGCCTACGTCGCGAAAAAACCAACGCTGCTGGCAATTGACGCGGGCCGTAAACATATTCAGCTAGACATCAAACCCACCTTTAACCAAATGGAGAAATGGCTGGCTGAACAGGAGGGATAATGCAAAAACAAGAACATGTGGTGTTCAAACGCAGCAAATCAGAGTCGCACGATGAACTTCACGGTGGCGCATGGAAAGTCGCATTTGCCGATTTTATGATTGCGCTGATGGCCTTGTTTCTTGTGCTGTGGGTCATGCAGGTGGTGGACAAAGAAGAGCGTAAAGCGATCGTCGCTCACCTGCACAGCTCCAGCGTGTTCGACAAGAGCTATGGCAATCCCTTTGATACCTCGCAAAGTATCTCTCCGATTGATCTGGCGGCTGAGTCTTCTGTACCCAGCCGTCATGATTCAAACCACACCGTCACCTCGTTTTTCCGTGGTGATGGTGACGGACCGGAGTCGGACTCGCTGATCCCGGGCAACTTCGATACACAGGAACGCCTGGCGGTACTGGCGAAAGTTGTGGAAGAGATGGTGCGTCAGATCAATGCTCAGGGTAACGTCAACGTCACTGTGACACCGCAAGGCCTGCGCATTGTGCTTCAGGACGACTACAAGCAGAACATGTTTCGTCGTGGCGGCGCTGAGCTGACCCCGTTTTTTGAAGACCTGTTGCTGGCGCTGGCGCCAGTGTTCAAGCGAGTCAGTAACCCACTGATCATCAGTGGTCATACCGACTCCACGCGCTTCAAAAAACATTTCAGCAATCGCTCCAACTGGGAACTCTCCGCCTCCCGTGCAAATGCTGCCCGGCAGACGCTGGTCTCAGGCGGCATGCCGGAAGAACGTGTTTTGCAGGTTGCGGGGATGTCTGACCGTGCTCTGATCAACGAAACTGAGCCGGATGCGAGCGAAAACCGCCGAATTGAACTGTTTGTGCTGACCACGCCTGCAGCCGAGGTTCTGGAAACCTTGTTTGGCCAGCAATCTGACAGCGAGTTACTCAAAGCCAGGGAAAAGGCGCAGTTTAATCAACCAGTTATTCGTCAAGAGACGATCAACTATCCTATACTCTCTGAGCAATCAGAGGAAACCCTGCAGAATCTCTAAGCAGAGACTCTGACTTTCCTTTACCGCCCTGTCTACAGGGCGGTGAATCTCCCAACCCTGTTCGTTACTAATGGAAGATCCGAGCAAGTTATGTATCAACACTCTGGCGACGCACCAAAAAAAGATGGGTTACAGAAAGCCTTACTCTGGCTAATCGTGATTGATTACTGCCTGCTGACGCTGTTTCTCAGCCAGTTAGCAAACCTGACCCTCAGAGCCGGCACTGGTATCAGCACCTTACTGGTTCTGTACAACGTGCTGTTGTCCTCACTGTGCTTTCAACGCACCAGTAAGCGGGACTCCTACATTATCTACCCAACCCTTTCAGCCACCTTGTTGGCGTTTACCTTCTTCCTGTACTTTTTCTTTCTGATTTAGTGACAGGCATTCACACCGTCTGTTTAGCAGACAAAGAATGCGCCTCAATACGCCCTGTCATCTTTTCGTTCTGGTTTTAACACACTTTTTTCTCTCCCTTTAATTCACCAGACGGACACGCCAAAACCCGGTCTTCAAGTGACAGGCTTGAACCGGGTGGCAAAGCTTTTGGTTGTCGAACACAACCATTCAGATAAGTACCTGTAGCCACATATTATTGATGGCTGATGGCCGACAAAACCGTCTAGTCTGGAAACGGAATAAACTCATCTTCATCACCAGGCACCGTGGCAAAATGACCGGCTTTCCAATTCTCTTTTGCTCTGTCAATCAGCGCCTTATCTGTAGCAACAAAATTCCACTCCATGTAACGGGGTCCTATGGCCTCGCCGCCAACCAGTGCAATCACACTGTCTTGGGTTGCCATGACTTCCACGCCAGAGGAGCCATCCAAAATGGCCATCGAGTGCGCCTCCAGCTCCGTATCCTTGAAACGAACATGACCACTAACCACGTACACCCCTCGTTCTGGCACATCGGGTAGCACCAGTGTTCTTCCCGCCTCAATGCTCGCTTCGATATAGAGTGTTGGCGAGTACGTCATGACGGGCGAAGTGCGTCCATAAGCCGAACCAATCAGGATCCTGATGGACACACCGTCATTCAGGATGAAGGGAAGCTGTGCCTGATCATAGTGATAAAACGCCGGCGTCGTTTGCTCTTGTTCTTTGGGTAAAGCCAGCCAAAGCTGAAGTCCGTTCAAGGTGTTATTGGCGGTTTTGATTTCCGGTCGTTGCCGCTCCGAGTGCACAATGCCATCACCGGCCACCATCAGATTAATGTCACCGGGAAGAACCCGAGCTTCAGTGCCCAGCGAGTCACGGTGGAGCATCTCCCCTTCAAACAAATAAGTGACCGTGGCTAAACCGATATGAGGGTGAGGTCTGACATCAACGCCCTGTCCGGGCGCAAAGGTTGCAGGCCCCATGTGATCAAAGAAAACCCAAGGTCCAATGCTTCTGCATCCTTTGGTCGGAATCGTTCTACGAACGCAAAATCCACCCAGATCTTTGTCTTTGGGCGTTAATATTTTTTTTACCGCATCACAACCATCAGACACGCCGCAAGGCAGTTCAAGCTCTTGATTCAGGTTACTCATCATCGTTTTCCGTTAACGCAAAAAGGGGGATCACTCCCCCTAAAAATAGCTGACTTTCCAGCACTGTGTTTAGTTACCAGCCAGTGTTGTGTAGCTTGTAATAAGATTGCGATAATCCGGGATATGGTTTGAGAACAACGTGCCCAAGCCTTCAATATCGTTGCGCCAGTCTCTGTGAAGCTCACAAGCGGCGCCAAACCAAGTCATCATCTGAGCCCCCGCCTGAGACATGCGCTCCCAAGACGCGTCACGAGTCATCGGATTGAATGTGCCGGACGCATCTGCGATCACAAAGACTTCATACCCTTCTTCCAAAGCCGATAGCACAGGGAACGCGACACATACCTCGGTGACCACACCGGCAACAATCAGCTGCTTCTTACCGGTTGCTTTGACAGCAGAAACAAACTCCTCGTTGTCCCACGCATTGATTTGTCCCGGACGAGCAATATAAGGCGCATCAGGAAACATCTCTTTCAGTTCGGGAACCAATGGTCCGTTTGGACCAGTCTCAAAACTGGTCGTTAAAATGGTGGGCAGATTGAAGTACTTAGCCATATCGGCCAGAGCCAATACATTATTTTTAAACTTATCAGGCTCAATATCCCGTACCAGCGATAACAAACCGGCCTGATGATCAACTAACAATACCGCTGCATTGTTTTTATCCAAACGGTTGTATTTAAAGCCCATATTCGACTCCTTAACTATAAAGTTTTCGCTATTTTGGGCCAGAATTGACACGCACCTAAACGACCATATCTAAGGTCTGCAATCACCTGGATAATGTCAGTTCCTGCCTCATCGATTGCACAGCAAACATACCGTCTTCGCCGATGGCATCGCTGCGTGATAGTTTGCCTTATATACAATAGACAGGATTTCTGCCTCTCAGTAAGAAAGCCATTTCCTATCCGCTGCGATGCTGTTTGGTTGACGATATTCACAACAGCGTTGATGGCCTATTCCATGTACAACGCCTATACAGATAATACATTTGGCACAATAATCCGGTAGACTGCTAAAATGCGAATCAGTGTTCCATATATAGGACAATAAAATGCAAGATCTCAACGATCTGTATTACTTTGTTCAGGCTTGTGAATACGGTGGCTTTGCCCCGGCAAGCCGGGCATTGGGAATCCCAAAATCCAAACTAAGCCGACGAGTCGCCGGACTGGAGGAACGCTTAGAGACCAAATTGATTTATCGCTCTACCCGCAGCTTTCACCTCACGGAAGTGGGACAAACATATTTCCAGCACTGTAAAGCGATGTTGATCGAAGCCGAATCGGCTCAAAATGCCATCGACTCACTCAAATCTGAGCCAAGAGGGACAATCCGGCTAACTTGCCCTATTGCGTTATTACATGCCCATGTTGGCTGCATGCTGGCCGACTTCATGATGAAATACCCAGAGGTTAATGTTGTACTGGAAGCAGCCAATCGCCGTGTGGATGTGATCTCAGAAGGCATTGATGTCGCCATTCGAGTCCGGCCAGAGCCCATTGAGAACAGTGAACTGGTGATGAGGGTATTGGCCAGGCGCAGCTTGCGCCTCGTTGCCAGCCCTGCCTTAGTCCGTCAATACGGCGCGCCAGACCAATTGAGTGACTTGGCCAACTGGCCCAGCTTGGGCGTTGGCCAAGCTCAACATCAGTTCGTATGGCACTGGCAATCTCCCGAAGGCCGCAACATGGAAATCGCCTATAAGCCCCGCTTGATCACCACGGATATGGTGGCATTGAGAAATGCGGCGCTAGCGAGCGTTGGTGTGGTACAGCTACCAACGCTGATGGTGACCGAACAACTGCGCGACAATACTTTGATTTCGTTACTTCCCGACTGGACGGCGCCTGCAGAAATCATCCATGCCGTTTACCCTTCCCGCAGAGGACAGTTGCCCGCGGTCAGAGCTCTAATTGATTACTTAGTGGAGCGTTACAAGAGTTTTGAGGAGCAATAAAAAAGCACCCATTGTCAGTCACAATGGGTGCTTTTTGTTGGTGCGCTAAGCCGTCATTCAGTCCGACGAACACTGGCCTACATTGTACTATTTCAACAACGCAACAACGGTGTGACGCTTGACATTGGCCTGCGCATTCAATGCCTTGAAGGTGGCAGTGAACTGACCCGCTGAAGCGTGCAGTTCGTCCAGTTTCTGATTGACTTCGCGGTTGGAAATCACAGGCGTCTGCTGACGCAGCGTCTGCATACTAGCCGTGAGTTCTGAGTGGAAATCTCTGGCCTGTTCCAGCCCGGTCTGCACCTGGCGCAAATGCTGATTAACTTTGGCGATGCCCTGCTTAACGCCTTCGCGAGTACTCAGATCAAAGCTCAATTCAGCGATGCCATCCGGCTCGGATTTCAGATTCAGCGCGTTGGCCTGCCCGGCAGGAAAACGGTGCCCTTGCCCCGTGACCAGCACTTTTTTCTGCATCTGCTGATACGATTTTTCCGACGCTTCAAATACGATGGTGCCATCTTGCGCCAGTGACGCGCGCATGCCCATTGGGAGCAGGCTGCGGTCAAGCATTTTGATGGTCCGCTGACTGTCCGCCTGGCCATCAAACTGAATCATCACCGACTTGCCCTGCGGAAAATCGAGACGAATCTGCTCGCTGCGATCACTCAGGCGATGCACATTCAGGCCAGGAATAGAGAAGCGGCGTAGATCCGCCTGATCCAGCTTAAGCTTCAGCTCATTGTCCACCACGCGTTTGCCATCAAAACGAGACTGGTCCAACACCTGCTCAATATTGTGCTTGGCACGACTGAGATTCTCTTTCAGGTTCGGCGTGTTGTGAGCGCCCTGGTTCATCGCTTGCGTCAGACTGCGTTTGATGGTCGTCAGCTCTTTACCAACGTACTGCAGTGAGCGGCTGGCAATCTGCACCGCTGTTGCGTTCTGCTGGCCTTTAGTCACCAGCACGCCCGACATCGAATACGACGGTGCCGTGGTCACCGTTTGTGGTTTTATATAGCGCTGGGTAATCGCTGTACTGTCGTCCGCAGAGCGCGACGGCGCAATTGAAGCCTGCTCCTGTCCGGTGAGTCTGATACTATGCGGACGGACCTCGACGGTACTCATTGCCATATCTGTGTTCCTTGCCCTTAAATGCGGTCAAATAGATTGAGATCGTTGATTTTTACGTAGCTCGCCTGCGTCGCCTGCAAAGCGGCCATGTAATTGCTCAGACGAACCGACGCTTCGGCGTAATCCAACGCCGATAAATCGCTGGTGACTTTATCGACAAACAGCTTATTTTCAGCATGCGCCCCATCCATCAGATCGAGGTTGTTGTGGCGGCCGCCGATTTCTGTCATCGCAGTCAACGTATTCGCCAACGTACCATCAATCGCATCCAGAGTGTTTGCAACTTCGGTCTGGAAATTTGGACTCGGTGCCTGAAATTCGGCTACCAGTACATCAATCTGGTTGAGTACGTTGGCGCCACCGCCCAGTTCAAGGATTTCCTTGGCCGTCATATTGGATTCCATCGTGACGCCTTTGGCGACTGTCACCACACGCTTGTCGGCATTCCCATCGATCACATAGCTGCCGCCACCGTTAGATACTGCGGGTATATCGGATTTTGTGCCCGAAAACAAAAAGTGGCCTTCTTCGTCCTGAGCATTGAAAGAGGACATCACCGAGTCACGCAGACTTTGCAGCTCAATAATCATACCCGAACGGTCTTCTTCGGTGAGCGTGCCGTTCGCTCCCCACAACACCAGTTCACGCATACTTTTCAAGCTTTCGCTGACGGAATCCAGATATACTTCCTGGCTCGACAGCGTTGTTTTTACGTTGGCGATGTTATCTTTATATTGACCAATCGCACTGTTTTCCCGGTCAAGGTTAAGCAGTTTGATCGATGACATCGGATCATCCGACAACTTGGTCAGGCGATCACCGGTCGACATTTGCTGGAGTACCTGCCCCAGACCGGCATTGTTTATCTGCAGACTCTGCAGCATCATTTGACTGAATTGAGTATCACTGATTCTCATAGGTTTTTCCTGCTTATCAGAACAGTTGCAGCACAGAGTCGAACAGTTGGTTCGCGGTGCTGATCACTTTCATGTTGGCGTTGTGAGCATTGGCAAAGGTCATCAGATTGGCTGCCTCTTCGTCGCTGTTCACTGCACTGACGTTGTTGCGTGCTGCTATCGCCTGTTGATTCATGGCATTTTTGGCCTGGTAATCAGAACTGGCCTGACGCGCTTTGATCGCCGTTTCACCAACCATGGAGGTGAATGCATCGTTCAATGTCAGCGAGCCAAAGCCACTGATCGCGACTGGCTTATTGCTAAGCGCAATCAGCGCCGTCAACACGTCACTGTTCCCCGGAGCGCCATCACCTGACAAAGCCAGTTGCTCGGGCTCCAGTTCGGTAATATTGAGGCTGGTCGCCGGATGAGCCGGGTCATAGCTGAATAGCGGCGCACCGACGTTGCCGTTGAGATCCGTACCTGTGGCCAGCACCGCGTTGAATTCATCCGCCAACGCAGCGGCCATTTCATCAATGGAGACCTGGTAAGGCTTGAGCACTTCTTTTTGGTAATCGTTCATTGCGCCCAGCTCACCACCGACCGAGCCATTGATGGCGAAAGTCTGATTGCCAAAGGCCACCTGCAGATCCGCCATGTAAGCGTCGCTGGGGTCAGGCTGCGCGGTCAGTTGCCCGTATTCCCCGCCCATGACCAGCGGCTGACCAGAGGACAGCGAAACTTGCAGGCTACCGTCCGCCTGAGCGGTGGTTTTGACTTCCAGCACTTGCGACAACTGACCAATCAACAAATCTCTGGTGTCCAGCAACTGAGCAGGGTTACCGCCTGTGCCTTTGAGTTCAACGATTTGCTTGTTCGCATCAGCAATGTTGGCCATCAGGCTGTTGGCGTGCGACAGCGCAGCCACGCGCTGTTCACTCAGATCCCGATGCTGATTGTGCATCGATTCGGTCAGCGTATTGAAACGGCGCGCCAGCGCTTCTGCTTCATTGATGATCTGCTGACGAAAGGGAATCGACTCAGGTTTCACCGTGGCGTCATGTAACGCCGCGTACAGAGTATCCAGACCCGCAGACAGGCTAAAACCGTCCGCCCCCAGAGTGTTCTCCAACTGGCTGAAGTTGGAAGTGTAACGGGACGCGTAAGACGACGCGCTGCCGGTTGCCCAGGTCTGCTTGATCAGAAACTCATCGGTGACCCGACGGATGCTGGTGACCTCGACCCCCATACCGGCATCCAGCTTATCGAAACGTGCGCCGGTGACCGAGGCCATCAGTGCTTGCTGACGGCTGTATCCCGGAGTATTGATGTTGGCTACGTTCTGTGCCGTCACATCCAGCGCGACACGGTTGGCGTTAAGGCCTGATAAGGCGATATTGACGATGTTCATTTACAACTCCATTTTTCGGATCAGCGGCTGGGTAAACGCGCTGGTCACGCTCACTTGTTGCAGCAGTTGCTTAACAGAGGCGACCGCTTCAGCGCTGGAGTTAATCAGTTGAGTCAGCTCACTCTGTTCATGCTCATCCAAACGTGAGCTTGCTTCCACTTCATTACGTGGTGGTTCATCGTTCGCCGGTGCTGCAACACGAGTGTCGAACTGCGCTTCTGCCATCGATGGACTCAGTTGCTTCACCAACATGTCAGCAATGCCAGACTGTTGTTTTTTCGCCATTTCGATGGCCAGCTGGCCATCGTACATGTCGCGGAACACCCCGTGCTGTTGGCTGGAGAACGGGCTGTCTTTGTCCGCCAGCACATCGCTGGAACTGCGCATCTGGCGCAGCACCATCTGTAAAAACATGGCTTCAAACTGACCCGCAACCGTTTCCAGTGCCGCTTTGTGGTCGCGACTGTGTTTGATATTGGTTAGTGCGTTGTTATCGTGATAGAGCACGGCGTTCATCTGCGCCTGATCTTTCATCGCATCCAGTTTCATTGCTCCTCCTTAAATCACAACCAGCTCGGCATTCAGCGCTCCGGCCTCATGCAACGCTTGTAAGATTGACATCAAGTCGGTCGGCGTCGCACCCAGGCTGTTCACCGCGCTGACGATCGTGTTCAGTTCCGTACCCGGTGGCCACACCACCATTTGCGCCTGATCTTCACTGATGTCGATTTTGGACTGATCGACCACGGTGGTGTCACCACCAGCAAACGCATTCGGCTGGCTGACCTGCTGCGACTCGGAAATGCTCACAGTCAGATTCCCGTGGCTGACCGCCGCTTCGCTGACTTTGACGCTCTTACCGATCACGACTGTGCCGGTACGAGAGTTAAACACGATACGCGCTGGCTTCCGCCCTTCTGTGACGCTCATCTCTTCGAGCATCGACATCATGGTGACGCGCTGTTGTGAGTCTTGCGGGGCACGCATGTCAATCCGAGCGTTATTCACCGCGACCGCCACATTAGGACCGAACGTCTGGTTAATTTTGCGCGCGATGTTCTTGGCCGTGGTAAAGCTGGCTTTGCGCAGGTTCAGTGTGATCTGCTCTCGCTGGTTGAAATCACTGGAGATCTCACGCTCCAGTGTCGCACCATTAGGAATACGGCCAGACGTCGGCGTGTTCACGGCCACTTTAGAGCCACTGCGGCCTTCAGCGGACAATCCACCCACCACGACGTTACCTTGCGCCACAGCATAAACTTCGCCGTCAATACCCCGCAGAGGCGTCAACAGCAGCGTACCGCCGCGCAGGCTTTTGGCATCACCAATCGATGACACCACCACATTGAGTGTCTGACCGGGGCCGGCCATCGGATCCACCGTTGCCGTCACACTGACCGACGCCACATTGCGCAGTTTCGGGTTCATACTGTCATCAATCTGCACGCCGAACTGGCGCAACATATTGGTGACCGACTGAGCGGTAAATTTAACCTGGTTGCGGTCACCCTGACCGTCCAAGCCAACCACCAGACCATAACCCACCAGTTGGTTTTCGCGGATGCCCTGAACATCCACCAAATCCATGATTGGAATTTCGACCTCAGCCTGAGCCGTCGCCGATGTACCCAGACTCAGCACCATGAGAAAAGTGGCGAAAAATACGTGAATTCGTTGCATTAGAATGGCACCCATGGACTGTTAAAGAATTGAGTCAGCCAACCGGAGGCATTGCTGTCTGCAAGTGCGCCACGGCCGGAATACGTAATGCGCGCATCACCGATACGCTGTGAAGAGACTTGGTTATTACGGCTGATGTCATCCACTCGCACAATCCCGTTGAGGCGAATAAATTCATCCCCTTGGTTGAGGCGAATCCATTTTTCGCCACGAATCCGCAATACGCCGTTAGGCAGCACTTCGTGCACGGTCACCGTGATGGCACCTTTGAGCTTATTGCCTTGCGAGCTCGAGGCACTGCCATCGAAACCACGATCAGCATCAACACTCACACCCAGATCATCAATGGTTTTGGCACCAAATACCGGCGCGGTAAAATTCACGTTGGACGATTTGCCGTATTTGGTGCCGGCTTTTTTGCTCGATTGCGTCTCTTCTGATAACACCACCGTCAGGATATCGCCGACCCGGTAGGCACGACGATCCTGAAACAGAGTCATGGTGTACTGATGACGATAAAGGCTGCCATGTTGGGCTTCGGGCAAAGAGTAATCCAGCGTGGGTGGCGCGTACTCTTGCGTATCCGGCTCCGGCGGTAAAAATTCCTGACGTCCGGCACAGCCGGCCAGCAGTATGACCGCGACTGTCCAACTTTTAGAAAGCCATTTCATTGCATTATCCTTCATCATCACCACTTTACTTACACTGACTGAGCGACGAACTTAAGCATGTCGTCCGCTGCTGATACTACTTTGGCGTTCATTTCGTAGGCACGCTGAGTGGTGATCATGTCCACCATTTCTTCTACGACCTGTACGTTCGAACCTTCCAGAGCTCCCTGTTTAATGGCACCGACGCCATCTTCACCGGCGATCAGCTCATCCGCCTGACCACTGGCTTCTGTTTCACGGAACAGGTTGCCACCAAGTGCTTCCAAACCGGCCGGGTTAATGAATTTTGCCAGCGTGATCTGACCCAATTCCTGTGGCGCCGGGTCGTCAGCAGTGGTCGCTGTGACCGTGCCATCTACCCCAACCGACACTGAAATCGCGTTGTCCGGGATCTGAATTTGCGGTTCCAGCGGCAGGCCCTGACTGTTCACCATCAGACCTTCCGAGTTCACGTGGAACTGGCCGTTACGGGTGTACATGATCTGTCCGTCTGAATTTTCGATCTGGAAAAAGCCCTGGCCCATGACGGCCAGATCCAGCTCTTGGCTGGTGTTTTGGGTATTGCCCTGCGTGAACACTTTCTGCGTGCCGACCACACGTACACCACTACCCAGTTGTACCCCTGTTGGCAGTTGGTTGATTTCATCGACCTGTGCACCAGGCTGGCGCTGAATGCTGTAAAACAGATCTTCAAACACCACGCGGTCACGTTTGAAACCAACCGTGTTTACGTTCGCCAGGTTGTTGGAAATAGCGGTCATCTTCGTGTCCTGAGCCGCCATCCCGGTTTTGCTTACCCATAATGCTGAATGCATCGTTTGTTCTCCTTACGGACGCGCGAATTAACGCGCGCTCATCAATTTGTTTCCGGCCTGAGCCAGTGTTTCTGCGGTCTTCATCATGCGAATTTGCATTTCGAAGTTCCGTGTCAGTGACATCACGGTGAGCAGCTCATCAATGGCAGACACGTTACTGCCTTCAATGTGCTCCGGCGCCAGTTGCACCGTCTCATCGGCTTCAAACGGCACGCCCGCTACGTTGTGCAGTAAACTGTCACTCTCTTTTTGCAGCTCTTCCATCGGCGGCTTGACCAATTTCAACCGGCCCACTTCCAATTCCGCACCGCCGCCCGGTGGAATCACCGATACCTGGCCGCGCTCGCTGATTTCCACTTTCTGGTAATCCGGCAATATCAGCGGGCCGTTGTCGCCCATCAGCGGGAATCCGTTGACATACAAAGCACCGAAGTTATCCACTTCGATGTTACCGGCACGGGTATACGCTTCCTGCCCTTCCGGTGTCTGTACGGTGAGGTAACCGTCACCCATGATGGCGACGTCCAGCGGGCGACCTGTTTTCACGATGTCGCCAGCATCAAATCGGGTCATGGCCGAATTGGTCGCCACCATAGTGCGGCCATCAAAACCAGAACCGTGCAGTGGTACGCTGCGTACTCGCTCCATATCGGCACGGAAACCGGCCGTGTCCGCATTGGACAAGTTGTTGGAGCGAACATGCTGGGCTTTGAGAACCCGGCTGGCGCCCGAGGTGGCGGTAAATAACAAACTATCCATGTGAAGCCTCGTTAAACTGCGTTAAATAACGCCTGGGTCAGTTTGTCATTGGTGGAGATGGTTTTCGCATTCGCCTGGTAGTTGCGTTGCGCGGTCATCAGACTGACCAACTCACTGGTGAGATCAACGTTAGAACCTTCCAGCGCTCCCGGCGTCAAATCACCTAACGTACCGCTGCCCGGAACGCCCATCACTGGCGCGCCTGAGCTGTAGCTCTGTGTCCATGCAGTGCCGCTGACTTTCGACAAGCCCTGAGGGTTGGCAAAGTTCGCCAGAATCACCTGGCCTTGCAGTTGCGACTGACCATTGGTGTACGTCGCATACACCATACCGTTGCCTTCAACACGCACGCCCGCCAGTTCTCCTGAGGTGTACCCGTTCGGGTTATTGGTGCTGACGCCAAATGCCGCGCCAAACTGAGTGCTGCCCGCCAGGCTGAGATCAACGCTGACCGGATTGGCACCCGCTGCCGGGAAGCTGACGTTAAAGGTACCCGTTGGTGAAGACAGAGTGCCGTCTGCATCAAAGGTCATCGCCTGAGTGGTCACTGGCGTCGCGCTGCCATCCACCTGTACATTCACTTCCCAGGTGTTGTCTGCGGTCTTGGTGAAGTACTGTGTCACCGTGTGCGAGTTACCCAGAGAGTCGTACACTTTTGAGGTGTAAGACGAGTTGAATGAGCTAGGATCATTCGGGCTGAACGGGTTGGCGGTTTGATCGACAACATCCGCGCTGGCATCAAAGTTGGCCACAAACTCGAGTTTGTCCGTCGCTTTGGCGTTCAGAGACGAAGTAGAAATTTTGATGTCACCGGTTGAACCGGTCAGCAGGTTGTTGTTGCCATCCACGCTGTAACCTTGCAGTTTTGCACCAGTGTTACCAACAACGTAGTTGTCTTTGTCCGTACCGAAGACGCCAGCACGGGTATACAGTGTCTGACCCATGGTGTCTTTGGTGACAAAAAAGCCGCTGCCGTTGATCGCCAGGTCCATAGAACGACCCGTGCCAGACACAGAACCGTTCTTGTCGAAGTTCTGTGAGATGGCAGCAACTTCTACCCCGCCTGGCTGCATGCCGTTGTAAACCGCAGCAAACTCTGTACGCGCGCCTTTGAAGCCGTACGTTGATGCGTTGGCAATGTTGTGGCTGATGGTATTTAATTCTTTATTGGTAGCATCCAGGCCACTTAGTGCGATATTGAAACTCATGACTAACCTCTTGTTTCCTTTATTTGGTTATGCGCCAAACTGTGTAATTTGATAGAAAGGTACGCTGCCCACGCCGGCCACATTGACCATCGCTGCACCGCCTGTATTAGGAATACGAACTTGCTCGACCTGGCCGGCCAGCAACACATTCGGACGGCTCTGACCGTCCTGGACATCAACCGAGACCGTGTATTTGCCCGGTTTCAGGCCCAGCTCTTGCGGGTTAACCGAGAAATCCACTTCACCGGCAGTGTGCGCGCCAAGCGGCACCTTAGTGGCTTGCCCGTACTCATCTTTGAGTACCAGCGTGACCTGGTTGGACGCATGCTCCAGTTGAACTTTACCACTCTGAACACCGTCAGTGAGGTCAAACTCATTGGATGAGACGTACACAGTCTGGCCGACCAGACCCGCAGTCGACAGCACTTGCATGTTGTCGAGCAACACCATGCTGTTTTGCATCAAACCAGACATGTTCTCCATGCTCTGTACCTGAGAGAATTGCGCCAACTGGCTGACGTACTCGGTACCGTCTAACGGATTAAGCGGATCCTGGTTTTGAATCTGCGCCACCATCAAAGAAATGAACTCGTTTTCCAGTGATGCCGCGCTGTTCATGTCCTGCGGGTTCGAGGCAATTGCCGCATCCGCCGCATTATTCTTCGTTGGTGAGTCCGCGCTGAGCGCGGTGTATTGTGCGATGCTCATTAACTGCCCTGCCCTAACTTGAGCAGACCCTGCTGCATGCTTCTGACGTTGGACAACACTTCCACGTTAGTTTCAAAGCTGCGGGTCGCCGACATCATGTCGGCCATTTCCGACACCACATCAATGTCCGGGTAGTAAACGTAACCTTCGCTGTTGGCCAACGGATTATTCGGTTCGAAACGTTTCTCCGCCTCAGCCGAACTTTTCACCACATCGACGATGCGTACTTCCGCGTTGGGATACACGCTCTCGTTAGCCGTGAGTTGGGTTTTGCCGTAAACGGTTGCAAAAACCGGCTTGAGTGCTTTATACGCATCATCCGGATTTGCAGACACGGCGTCTGCGTTAGCCAGGTTACTGGCCACGGTGTTCAGACGCACGGTTTGCGCTGTCATCGCCGATCCGGCGATGGAGTAGATATCAGTGAATGACATGATTATCGTCCCTCGATCGCTTTCGCCAGGCCATTAAACTTCATGTTGAGAAACGTCAGGCTGGTCTGAAAGTCCATGTTGTTTTGAGTGAACTTGGCTTGCTCCACACCCAGCTCAACAGTGTTGCCGTCTTTGCTGTTCTGATATGGAATCGAATACTGAGCCGACACCTGCAGTTTCGGCACCGGTTTATTCACGTTTCCGGGTGACATACTGCTCATCACAGTATTGAAACTGAGGTCTCTGGCCTGATACCCCGGGGTATCAACATTTGCTAGGTTACTGGCCAGGACTTTGGTACGCTGAACGCGAAAGTTCAGTGCTTCCGGGTGTACACCTAACGCATTTTCAAAACTTATCGCCATGCATCTTTCCTTACAGTCGGCTCGAATACCCATACACTGAAACAAGATGCGTGCCATAAAATAAAACAAGTAATATCAATGATTTATAAAAAAGGAAGGAAGTGCGACTTCCGCTTCACGGAAACAACTTTCGCAGGGAGGAAGCCTCAAACTTCCTCCATAGCGCTGCTGCTGACTCTCACAGGCGGACTCTGGTTGGCCCCGGCCCATGGCAAGACTATGAGTGAGCAAAGTCTGCGTGAGGAGGTAGCCCATACCTATGAACAAGAGCTGGCACAGTACGCCAGTATCAATGACTGGGGACCTTATCAAAGTGACTACAAAATCTGGGTTCCCGGATCAGCCAACCACCTACCGCAGTGCGCCAGTGAGCTGGTGATCAGCGGCCGGGATCATCAATCTGTGCCCGTCGGCAATCTCAAACGCTCTGTCAGTTGTGAAGACACGGACAACAACTGGCGCCTCAATGTCACCATCAAAGCCAGCTTAACGCTGGATGTAGTGGTCACGGAAACCGCCATCGGCCGCGACCAAACCGTCACGGCCCAGAGCCTCAAACTGGAACAACGTACCTTAAGCCGCGATGATCGCTTCTTCACTGCCATCGCCAACGCAACAGGCTTGCAGACCCAACGTCGGATACGCTCTGGACAGATACTCAATCCGCGCTTGCTGAATGCGCCCCCACTGGTTGAAAAAGGGAATCAGGTGGTGATCATCGCCACCAAAGACGGATTTACCGCCAGCACTCGGGGCGTGGCACTGGAAGACGGAGGAAAAGGTGAGCAAATCGACGTGGAAAACAGCCGCTCAGGTAAGGTCGTACGGGCGGTGGTCAGCGGTTTGAATCAGGTCCATACCCAATTCTGAATTTGGACTCAGGTTATCACTTTTGAGCTTTGGCGCTCGTCAGTAGCGCCAAAAATCAGGTACATATCTTCGCGTCGCGCGTTTTTTTCAAAAAAACGTGCAAAACACTTAATGCCAGCCTACACATGGTCGCCACTAATGTGTAACTAGTGATGATTGAGGATAACCAGCATGAAAATCGACAAAGTCGCGGGCGGTCACGTCCCACAGACCGACTTCAGTCAGGCGAGTAAAAAACCACTGGAAGCGCCTGCGCCACGTTCACCCGAAGCCGCGCAGTTTAACGCCAATACCGCCGCGCTGGATAAAGCTCAGAGTGAACTGGCTGCTCTGCCAGACGTTGACATGGCCAAAGTTGAACAGGTTCGAAACGCCTTAGTGCGCGGTGAACTGAGCCTGGATACGCATGCTCTGTCACAGGCCGTCATGCGTTTCCATACAGGCCACGAATAACAGACTAACCCTCACCTTTTCGTCAGGAGCGAGAAATGGCGCAGACCAAGTCGCAACGCATTCAGACCTTTTTCCGTTCAGTCGGGGATGACATCAAACTGTATCATCAGTTGTTACCCCTGCTGAAAAAACAACAGACCCTATACCTGGCATTTAATGGCCCGGAGCTGAGTGAAAACATTCGCCAACAGGTGCCGATTCTCAATCAATTGAGCCAATCGGCGCAGCAACGCGCGCAATGCATGGAAAGCCTTGGCCTGCCAGCCAGTGAACAAGGGGTTCAATCTCTGCTCAAAGTGTTGCCGACAACCTTGCGTAACCAGGCAACTCGTCAGTGGCAGAGTTTGCATCAGTTGGTGGATGAATGTCAGCAGTGCAACCAGAACAATGGCAAAAGCTCGGCAGCATTTCATGAGATGTTGTCACAACTGGTGTCTCCGGGACAACACACATACCAAGAGCAGACATTTCCCTCCGCATGACCCGTTTCAGGTTGCAGCCGTTGTTCCTCTTGCTTTGGCCATTCAAAGTCAGGTGGCTGCATCCACTTTTCTTCCTTATGCTGGCGGCGCCTGTCGCCAGCCTTGCATCGCCCTCCAGTCAGTCGATTGAACAGCAACTACGCATCCTGACGCCCTATCAGAGCCATATCCAACAGCGACTGGAGCAGTTCAGCCCGCTGATTCAGCAGATTTTCCATCAACTGGAAGAACAAACCTTACCTGTGTCACTGGCACTGGTGCCAATGCTGGAATCTTCCTACGATCCGAAAGCCGTGTCTCACGCCAATGCAGCCGGATTGTGGCAGCTCATGCCAGCAACGGCACAACGTTTTGGTCTGACGGTCACCGCTCAGCAGGATCAGCGCTTTGATACCGACGCCAGTACCCGCGCAGCCATTCGCTACCTGGCCTTTCTTTACCGGAAATTCGACGGTGATATGGCACTCACCTTAGCGGCGTACAACGCAGGAGAAGGACGGGTAGCCAGAGCCATCAAAGCCGCCGGGAGCCGCAGCTTTCCAGAGCTTACCTTGCCTCAGGAAACACAAACTTATGTCAGTCGCTTTTACGCATTGAGCCACCTGATTGACATCAATCAGCTGCGCCGCGAGACATTCAGCCCACTGTTTCTGTTTGGCGGCCAACAACCAAACACAACCCGGCCTTTAATAGATCTGACGCCGTTGCCACCGTTGATTTCGTTGTAAGCTGAAAACGATACGCCCCGGACGGATGCCGGGGCGAAGATTATTTTTTGTTCTGGCGCGCGTCAAAGGCTGCCAACTGTTCTGGTGTCGCAGGAGGTTGGTGGTTCTTTTTCCACTCGTCGTATGTCATGCCATACACGCGTTCACGCGCGTCATCGATATCCAAATCCATACCTTGGTTATCGGCTTCAGCTTTATACCACTTGCTAAAGCAGTTGCGACAGAATCCAGCCAGAATCATCAGATCGATATTCTGGACATCTTTGTTGTCATCCAGATGAGACAACAAACGACGAAATACCGCCGCGTCCAGTTTGTCCTGTTCTTGCTGTGACAAGTTTTTATATTTGAATTCAGCCACTTTACTTTCCTTTCTTTGATTAGTGCATGCCTTTAGTATGCGTCAAGCAGAGCAGAATTTCGATACAAAAACGCCCAGTACGAAGCTGGGCGTTTTACTGCAGGATAAAGAGAAAATTACCCCTGAATACCCACAATCAACCATGGCGCATTAGGGGCGGTCAAATCACGCTCTAAATGCCAGATATCTTCGATCTCTTCTTCGATACCTTCCACTGCGTCACGGTAACGACCGCTGAACTGCAAGCTCAATTGTGCTTTGTTCGCGTCGTAGTCAGCGCGGACGATTTCTGCGTCTACGTACATCACATCAGTATGTTGTTCACCTGAAAGTTTGGCACGCTCTTCTTTGAGATCCTCAAACAGGCTCGGTGAGACGTATTCTTCAATCTTGTCCAGTTCATTATGGTTCCATGCACCTTGCAAAATTCGATAGTGCTCGCGCGAACCGTTCAGGAAGGCTGCCTGATCAAAACCTGGAGGGTAATTGTGCGGAATGTCCGTTTGGCCGCCAAAACCAAAGCCACCTGCGTTGGTGTTTGGCTGTTGCTCAAAATTGTGCACATTTGGTTGCTCGAACTGACTGGTGTTGCCACCAAACGCCGGCTGTTGACGATGCTGGTTCATGCTACCCTGTTTCGCGCCCAACATACCGCGCATCAGTTTGAATAACAGGAAAGCCACCAGACCAATAATCAGAATATCCATGAACTGGATACCTTCAAATGCGCCACCAAACATCGCGGCCAGAAGGCCACCCGCTAACAGGCCACCCAGAAGACCACCCATCAGACCTTTTTTACTCGCGCTTTTGGTTGCGCTCTGATCTTTGCTCAGGGTGTTGGTGTTTTGCTGTTGTTGTTTTGGCGCTGGCGCCGTCTTGTAGCTTTTGCCAAAAGACTTACCGCCACCGAATTTTTTCGCTTCCGCAATTGGTGTTATCGCTACCGATACCATCAAGAATGCGACCAGGGTAAAAAGACGTTTCATGCTCTTCCTTTGAAGTTTATAGAGGCAAGTTAATAATAGCCGCAGAAACTATGCGAAGAAACCATGCCAGACAGAATACATGTATCAGAATATTGCAAAATACGACGGTATGAGTTGCAGATCGGTTTGTTGCTAACATAGAATTATTGAACAATGTTCTTTAAAGACTAACTGAAATGGCACGACGAAACGACCACACCAGAGAAGAGCTTGTTGCTCTGACACTTAACACCGTTAAGGTGTTCCTCAATGATCATTCACATCATGAACTCAGCCTGCGCAAAATCGCCAATATGATCGGTTATGTGCCAAGCACTCTGGTTAACGTTTTCGGTAACTACAACCTGCTGTTGTTACACGCGGTGGCACAAACACTGGATGAGCTGGCGGGCGAAGCCCGTACCGTGATGTCAGCCAGCCGGGATCCTCAAGCGGCTCTGTACGATCTGGCCTACTGTTATCACGATTTTGCCCAGCGCTACCCACATCGCTGGCAGCTTATTTTCGAACATAATATGAATGGCGACGATCTGCCACAGTGGCAGGCGGAACGAATCGATAACATGACTGGAATGCTGGAAGATTTACTGAAAGTGCTGGCACCACATCGCACTGACTCAGAAGTATTGCAGGCCAGCCGGGTTTTATGGGCCGGAGTACATGGAATTACTCTGCTTAGTGTCGACGATAAATTTTTTGCCGCAGAACCCATTGATGGAAAAGAGTTAATCGAGAATCTACTCTCCAATTATCTGGCCAACTGGTAAGCTCAGGGAAAGGCAATGCCACAATATCATCAGACGTCTCTACTCGGGCAGCGACGCTTTCTGCCCTACTTCGTCACTCAGTTTTTCGGCGCGTTTAACGACAACATTTTTAAAAACGTTCTGCTACTCTTCGTTGCGTTCGCCGGTGCTAACGTGCTGCCCGTATCCAGTAACCTGTTTATCAACCTGGCGGCGGGCCTGTTTATCCTGCCATTCTTTCTCTTCTCCGCCAGCGCCGGGGTGCTGGCCGATAAATACGAGAAGTCCGCATTTATCCGCAAAGTCAAACTCGCGGAAATTCTGATCATGTGTCTCGGTGCCATCGGTTTTATCACCGAAAGTTACGGTATTTTACTTCTGCTATTGTTCCTAATGGGCACTCAATCGGCATTTTTCGGCCCTGTGAAATATGCGCTGCTGCCACAGCAGCTAAAACAGCAGGAGCTAGTACCGGGTAATGCCCTGGTGGAGACAGGGACATTTCTGGCGATACTGCTTGGCACACTCGGAGCTGGCGTAATTGCCTCGGCTGATAATGCCAAATACGTCGCTGCAGGCGCCGTGGTATTGTTTGCCGTGCTCGGCTATCTGGCCAGTTGCTACATTCCTGACGCCCCCGCCGCGGATCCAAATCTCAAGTTTCGCTGGCAACCCATCAAACAAACCCGCCAGACCATCGCCATTGCTAGGTCAGATCGGGTGATTTTTCTTTCACTGATGGCAATCAGCTGGTTCTGGTTTCTCGGCGCAGCTTATCTGACTCAGTTTCCCAACTTCACCAAAATTCACCTTAACGGCAACGAAAGCGCGGTCTCTTTCCTGCTGGCGCTGTTTTCCATCGGCATCGCAGCCGGTTCAATGGCCTGCGACAAACTGTCTAATCACCGCATTGATGTCGGCATCGTACCGATTGGTAGCCTTGGTATCACCATCTTCGGGTACCTGATGGCCAGTGCGGTCCCTGAATACCTACCGCAATTTACCTCTTTTTCAGAATTTGTCAGTGAACGAAGTTTGTGGCCGGTGTTTGTTTATTTGTTGCTGATTGGCGTCTCTGGCGGGATATTCATTGTGCCTTTGTATGCTCTGATGCAGCAGCGCGCCAAACCCGAGCAGCGTGCTCAGGTCATCGCGGCGCTCAACATCTACAACTCATTACTTATGGTGGGCAGCGCAGTACTTGGCATCGTTTGTCTGACCGTGCTGGGCATGTCCATTCTGCAACTGTTTATCCTGTTGGCGGTGCTCAACTTCCTCGTTACTGCGTATCTGTTTTTACAGGTCCCCATTTTCGTGGTGCGCTTTGTAGTGTGGATGCTGACCCACACCATGTACCGGGTTCGACATAAGAATCTTCATCATCTTCCAGAGGAAGGCGGAGCCCTACTGGTATGCAATCACGTCAGCTATATGGATGCGCTGCTGCTAAGTGCCGTATGTCCGCGACTGATTCGTTTTGTCATGGAAGAAGACTACGCCAACTTCCGCCCTGCCCGACGGTTTCTCAAACGCGCGGGAGTGATTCCAATTTCGGCCAGCCGGCGAAATTCCATCCGCCGGGCGTTTAATGACGTGGAACAAGCGCTGCGTGACGGGCACATTGTGTGCATTTTCCCAGAAGGTCGGTTGACCTCTGATGGTGAAATGAATGAGTTCCTGCGCGGCATGGATCTGATCCTCAAACGCAGTCCGGTTCCCGTGATCCCTTTGGCGCTCAAAGGAATGTGGGGCAGCTACTTTAGCCGTTACAAAGGTCGAGCCTGCAAAGGAATACCGTGTCGCTTCCGGGCCAGGATTGAAATTGAAGCCGGCTCACCGGTTGAGCCCAAAGCAGCGACGACACAGCTGATGTTCGACAAGGTCGCCGCGCTGCGAGGCGACTGGAAGTAGCAATAGGCCATGAGCGTTCAGTTTTTCTGAACGCTCATTCAATTGATTAAGACAGATTGATCCGAACGCTTCCGCTAGACTAGAGCGTTCAACTCCTTAACTTTACCGATCATGAACCGAGCCCTTCAGCAGTTACCTTTCTGGTTGCTTATTCTTGTATGCCTGACCCCTTATGTATCGTCACCGTCAGCTCTGGTGCTCGGTTTTCTGCTCTCCAGCCTCGGTCTGGTACCGAAAGAATTTGCGCTGGCCAAAGTGACCAAGAAATTGCTCGCCTACTCAATCGTTGGGCTGGGTTTCGGGATTCAGTTTCAACAAGCGCTGGCGGTCACTTCTGATGGCATTGGCCTGATCATCGCCACCATTGTCGGTACTCTGGTGGTCGGCTGGTTCGCTGCGCGCGCCATCGGCCTCAACCGCAAGACCGGTTATCTGATCGCCTCCGGAACGGCGATTTGTGGCGGCAGTGCCATTGCGGCTGTCGCACCGGCCATCAAAGCCAATGATGAACAAATTGGCCTGGCACTGGCGACCGTATTTGTCCTCAATTCAGTAGCACTGTTTTTGTTTCCACTGATTGGTCATGCGCTGCATCTCGACCAACATACTTTCGGCACCTGGGCGGCCATCGCCATTCATGACACGTCTTCGGTGGTGGGGGCGGCGTCCGCGTATGGCGAGGAAGCGCTGACCACGGCTACGACTCTCAAGCTGGCGCGTGCGTTATGGATCATTCCGGTTGCGTTACTCAGTGCGTGGCTGTTTCGCAGCGACTCGAAGAAAGTCACTATTCCATACTTTATCGTGTTTTATTGTGTCGCTATTTTTGTCAGCGATATGTGGCCGCAATTTGATGTGTGGTATAGCGGCATTTTCGCGCTGGCTAAAAAGGCGTTGGTGGTGTGTCTGTTTTTTATCGGGTGTGGTATTTCCATCGACCGCCTGAAATCAGCCGGACCGAAACCGCTGCTGTTTGGGGTGAGCTTGTGGATCGCCATTTCAGTCAGTTCACTGAGCTGGCTGATGTGGGCTTAATGTCCGACTGGCGGTGACCGACGCTTTGCATTGAGCATTAGTACCACAACCAGTAAAAACGCCGACAGCTCGACCACCGAGCGGATCAAGCCTTGCGTCTGGGTCGCAACAAACAGCTGCATCAGTACCGCCAAAACCAGAATAATACGCACCATGTCTTATTCCCCTGAAGTCAATAAACTTCACTTATTATGAATCAGGGTTATATCGAGCTTAAATTCTGTTTTGGACTATCAAATAACCAGATAGCCACCCGGTTGACGAGACAGCCAGCTTTTGATCGCTTGACGCGAGATTTTGATGCCACTCATCGACAGCTGCGGCATCGCGACGAACGCATCGGGGATCTTGAATTTCTCAGTCTTACCCAACATCCAACTGGCGAGATCCAGTTCATTCACATTGGCGTCACTTTGCACAATCGCCACCGGGCGAGCACCAAACTTCTCATCCTCTACTGGCACGACGATCACCTGATTCACCTGTGGATGCCTGGCCAGAACCGCCTCAATCTCCTCACAATGGATGTTTTCTCCGCCGGAGATAAACAGATTATCGGCGCGGCCGATGATCCGCAATTCATCCCCCACCCACTCACCAAGATCGCGGCTGTCAAACCATCCGGATTGCTGTCGAATTGGAGTCAGCGCGCCTTGATGATAGTAACCACTAGCTAATGTCTCTCCGGCAATGTAAATACGCTGCCCATCTAGCATCACTTGCCGGAGCTGTAACACCCGTCCTGCGCTCACAATATTATCAATACGTTTGGCCGTGACAGTCGAGGCGGCTTCCGTCATACCATAACCAAGCCAGGTTTCGATGCCGATCGTCGCTGCGCGCTGGCTGAGGCTAAGCGGTACATGACTCCCCCCCAGTAACACATGGGTCAGCGCCAGTGTCTGCTCGCTGTCGAGTAAACCGCGCAGTTGCGTAGCGACCAAAGAGGCATGCGTCGCGCCCTGAATATCCTCGCTCAGGTTACCCTGCCCGATTTTCAGACACGCTCCGCGATACAGCCAGCGATAAACAATGGCCAGACCGGAGACGTGGTACATGGGTAAACTCAATAGCCAGCAATCATCGCGCTGAAATGAAAATGCCTCCAGCAGCCCGGCTGCCGAAGCCAGATGCTGCTGTGAGGTATGCGCGACCGCTTTCGGCATACCGGTTGACCCGGAAGTAAACACAATGGATGCCAGACGCTCACGCCCAGCGCCCAGTACCACAGAACTGGCCTCACCACGTTGTAGGCTCACTCTTCGAGTACGCTGTTCCAGTTGGTTGAGTTCAAAAGAGGTGTACTCCGCCACCACTTCCGGACTGAGCCACAACGCTGATGCGTCTTGATTGCGGTACAACACTTCCAGCTTGGCCTTTAGCATGTCCAACGGCTGCGGCATGGTAAACGCTGTCACGGCGCCACGTTCAAGACAAGCCAGAAACAACAGCAGCATGGCGGCACTATTTTTGCCCACCAGCGTCACCACATCACCGCTCTTCACACTCTGCGCCGCCAAACCGGCGCCATAGCCCTGGATGGTGTCACTCAGTTGCTGCCAGGTGTAATTGCGCTCGGGCGTTTGCAATGCAATAGAAAGCGGGCTCTTTTGAGCCCACTGAGAGACCAGAGAGGACAGTGTCATGACTGCCACAACAAGGCTTGTTCGTGTAATGGCACCACCGGCAAATCGCACCCCGGCCAGCCTTGTTCCAACTGAGTCTGAAACAGACGAACAGTATCAAGCCCTGGTACTTCATCCGGGAGTTGCCACTTCGCTAGACGCGCAAGTTGGGTGAGACCAAGGCTCGACTCAATACTCGAGCTGATAACAGCCTGAATGCCCAATTCTCGCGCACGTTCAATCAAGCGGATACACCGCTGAACCGACCCAATCAAAGTCGGCTTGATCACCATCGCTTTCACACCGGTGAGATCTTCCAAACGGAAGTCACTTTGTTGCACCGCATGCTGGAGTGTTTCATCCCAGGCAATAGCAATCCCCGTATCGATAGCGAAAGAGAGACTGTCACCAGGTTGCAGGCAAGGCTCTTCCAGAAACGCAATCCGCTGACGCAACGACGGAGCGATATAGCTGGCAAACTGGTGTGCTTTTTCCGGTGTCCATGCCCGGTTGGCATCCAAACGTAGGGTGAGATCCGGAATGGATTCCAGAAACAGATTCACCAACATGCCGTCACGAATGGTTTCGTAAAGGCCCACTTTAATTTTGGCGACTTTCTTACCCGGCATTCGCTCTAGAACGGGCAGTAGCTCATCCGGGTCCCCGGTACACAACGGTGCCGCCAGATAATTACCCTCGCGAGGCAACACCCCGTTTAACTCCAGCTCTGCCATGGAAAAACCCAGTGCCGCTGACGGGCAATGCTGATCGCAGTCAAACGATTCACCGCGCACCCAAAGTTCGGCCATAGCCTGAACGTCTAAACCCGCCTGTTCAAGGGTTTCATGGCTAAAGCCTGGCAGTGGTGCCACCTCCCCTCGGCCGGTGACGCCATTTTCTGTCAACTCGACAATGTATCCGATGCGTTGCGTTAATTTGTTATCCCGCAGAATAACCCCGCTATCCATCGGCAGTTGATAACGATACAGTTTGGCTGATCTCATATCCCTTCCCAATCCTTACGCTGGCCCACCGGCTACAGCCGGAGGGGTATTTTCGTTATATGACCGTTTGTTCCAGCCATTTATTGCTACGTATGCAGCACGATTAAGGATTGCGAGGGTACTTATTGAAATCCGGACGGCGTTTTTCGTTGAAGGCATTGCGCCCTTCCTGACCTTCATCCGTCATGTAGAACATCATGGTCGCATTGCCCGCCAGCTCCTGCAGACCTGCCTGACCATCACAGTCAGCATTCAGGGCTGCTTTCAGACAGCGCAGTGCCATCGGGCTGTGTTGCAGTGTTTCACGGCACCAGCGTACGGTCTCTCGCTCCAGTTCTGCTAGTGGCACCACGGTATTCACCAAGCCCATATCCAGCGCTTCCTGAGCATCGTAAAAACGACACAGGAACCAGATCTCACGCGCTTTCTTCTGCCCCACGATGCGCGCCATGTAGGAGGCCCCCCAACCGCCGTCGAACGAGCCGACCTTCGGACCGGTCTGACCAAACTGTGCGTTGTCGGCCGCAATCGTCAGGTCACACATCATATGCAGAACATGACCACCGCCCACAGCCCAGCCAGCAACGGCGGCAATCACAGGTTTCGGACACGTGCGGATCTGACGCTGGAAATCGAGTACATTGAGGTGATGAGTGCCCGACTCGTCTTTGTAGCCGCCGTAGTCACCACGGATCTTCTGATCGCCTCCCGAGCAAAACGCGTCTTCACCAAGGCCAGTCAGAATGATCACCCCAACGCCCGAATCATAGCGCGCGTCCGCCAAAGCATGAATCATCTCCTGCACTGTCTGAGGGCGAAAAGCATTGCGTACCTGAGGTCGGGCAATGGTGATTTTAGCGATGCCATCCTCAGATTTGTGATAATGAATGTCTTCATAATGACCGCTGCAATCATGCCAGTTAACCGGTGCGTAGAGTTCTTCTTCGGTGATGCCTACTGTTTTAGCCATGGTGATTCCCATTGTTCTGTGATGGCTCACATCAAGTGAGCACAATTGAATTCAGTTGCGCACTTATCGCCTGCGCAAAGGCGTGCGGAGCTTCCTGATGCACATTATGGCCGACTCCGGCAATCTGGCAGAAAGAGAGCTGACTGTTGAGCGCTAACGCGCTGAATTTCTCATCTTTCTCACCACAAATGTAATGGATGGGGAGTGTCAGTCGTCGTAATGCATCCAACAGGTATGGCTGCCTGGCCAGCGAAGTAGCACGTAACATTCCCGCTATCGCCCCACCAAGATTAGCACTACGTCGAGTGATCAAAATTTGTCTTTGCTCATAATTTAGTGAACTAAATACGGCTTGTTGGTACCAATCGGCCAATACCTGCGCAATCGGTTCTTGCTCAAATCGTCGTGCCCAGCGTTGATCGCTGTCCCAGCGCGCTCGCCGCTCATCGTCATTAAGGAGACCAAAATTTCCGCCTTCAATGAGCAGCCCTTTCAAATTAAGGGCGTGAAAAGCACCACTTGCAACGCCGTACATGGCGACGCGGCCACCAAGCGAATACCCAACCATCACGATGGGGGTACCTAGCGGTAAAGTGGCGGTGAGTGTCGCTACGATCTGCGCGCAGCAGTCATCAAACCCCTCGCAGATACGCGTACGGCTTTGACCATGGCCCGGTAAGTCAACCGTTAAACAAGAATAATGAAGATGTGGCAAACAGGCTGCCCAGTCCTCACCGCTGCCAAGCAAGCCATGCAGGAACACCAGAACGGGAACCTGGGACTGGCCGACGCGGTGATGAAACTGGTTATAGAGCATGGACTTGCTGGACAAACTGTTTTAGTTGAGCCGATGCTTGATCAGGCGGTGTCTGAACTTCAATAAGCAATGTGCCCTCGCCGCTGGCGAAGTGTTGTTCCACCGCCTGACGATAATCGGCCAGCGTTTGCGCCCGTTGATAGTTCAGGCCAAACTGCTTCGCGGCAAATTCAAACTGATACCCGTGTGGCATTTGATACAGCTCACGCTTTTGGGCCGCAGGGACAGGCAACAAGTCAAAGATAGCCCCTCCGTCATTGTTGGTCACCACCATCACTTGCGGGGTTGGGTTATGGGTCAGTAATGCCAGTGAATTCAGATCGTACAGCAGTGACGTATCACCAATAAACATCAGCTGTGGAGATCGGGTCGCACGTTGCACTCCGGCCGCCGTGGCCACCAGCCCATCGATACCGGATGCGCCACGATTGGTCCAGACCTGACGACCATCCAGCGTGGCAAACATATCCACTAAACGCACGAATAAACTGTTACCCAAAAACAGCTGTCGGAAACGACTGCGTTCAGCGATATCCAGTGCCAGTGCGATCTCACTCAAACTGTGTTCACCACTGAGGTGTAACTGAGCTAACGAGCTCAACGCCTCCGAAGCGCTGTGCAACTCATCTGCCCACCCTGCGTGAGCCGCGTTCAGCGGATGGCATTGCGCGAGTTGGGTGTCGATCCAGTCGTCAATCTGACAAACAAACTGTTGTTGTGGCAAATGGTCTTGATTATTGCGCTGCGCACTGGGAGAAACATACAGATAAGAGCACGTAGTGTTCGTCACCTGATGGCGAATCCAGTGATTCAGACGTTTTGATACAATTCTCGCCCCAAACTGGACAATCGTGTCACATTCACTGATTTTCGCTGCAAACTTCTCATTTTGTAACCACAAGTCATAATGCGCCCAAGCGCTGCTGATCCCCGACTGTGGGTCACACAGTATTGGCCACCCCAACTGATGGGCAAACTGTGCCGCTTTTTCTGCTTGCGCTGCCGTCAGCTTGCCCACCACCACCACACCTTTACGCTGTGGCAGATCAGACACCGCTACCGACTCTGGTAAATATCGATGTTGCTGCGTATAGGGTTGCTGACTGACGCGCCAACTAGAGACGGACACGCAATACGCCTGATAGTCGCGTTTATCCCCTTGCGAATAGAGCGGCTCAGGAAACGGGCAGTTAATGTGAACCGCCCCTTCACTGCCAGCTTGCTGATGCATGACCTGATCCACAGAACTCAGCAGCCAGTTGAGCGAGGTATTGAGAGTTGGACTGGGTAAATTCAGGGCTGCCGTGACATGAGAAGAATAAATCCCCGGCTGCTCTATCGCCTGATTCGCCCCGCAACCGACCAGCTCCTGCGGGCGATCCGCCGTCAGCAGTACCAGCTTCTCACCGGTCAGTCCGGACTCTGCGATCGCCGGCAGCAGGTTTGCCACCGCCGTACCTGAGGTGACGATCACGGCCACTGGCTGGTCACTGGCTTTCGCCAGCCCGAGTGCAAGAAAACCCAGCCCGCGTTCGTCAAAGTGGGTATGCAAGCGCAGCTGTGGATGCGCTTGCGCTTCAAGAGTGAGAGGGGTTGAGCGTGAACCCGGCGCGACACAAACGTCCTGTACCCCAAAACGCACCAACTCTTCTAATAGCGTCTCACACCAAATGCGGTTGATGACCGCCTGATCGATACTCATGACGCGACTCCCAGCGGTGGGTTATCCGATAGCAGAGACAACAACGTCGACATTTTCTTATCCAGCTCCTGCCATTCATGCTCGGCCACCGAACCCGGGACAATCCCCGCACCAGCAAACAGCTGAATGTGATTTTTCAGCACCAGCGCACTGCGAATCGCCACGCAAAATTCCGCTTGCTGATGACTGATATAGCCCATAGATCCGGCATACCAACCACGGGCAAACGGCTCATGCTGCTGAATAAAATCCATAGCCTGCTTACGTGGTAACCCGGCGACGGCGGCCGTCGGTTGCAGCGCCGCCAGCAATTGCACGCCATTAACCCCAGGATTCAGGTGCGCGTGGATGCTGCGCTTAAGATGTTGCACCTTACGCAAACGCACCAGACGCGCTTCCTGCTCAACGTGGACGTCTTGCGAGTGAGGAGCCAGGCGTTCAATGATGTCATCCACCACGTACTGGTTTTCGTTGAGGTTTTTAGCGTCTTGAGTCAACCAGTTCGCCAGCTCCATATCCTGAGCCGCATTGATACCCCGGCCAATCGTGCCCGCTAATGCTTCGGTCTGTAACTCCTGCCCCGTACGGGCGTAAAGCCGCTCGGGCGTCGAGCCGATAAAGCAGTGCTGGGCATCCAGTGCCAGCATGAAGTGGAAACTGTGATGATTTTCGGCTTGGCTGGCTTTCAACAGTTGAGCTGCGTGTATCGGAGTATCGAGAGCCACGCACGTCTGGCGTGCCAACACGACTTTTTTGAACGCGTCTTCCTCAATCCCCTGTAACACTTTCCCCACCAGTGTGGTCCAGCCGGATTGATCAGGCGTGTGCGTGATCGAGTCGATATGAGTAGAAATAGGTGGCAAAGGCGCGACATCAAGCTGCAGTTTACGCAGGCTGGCCAAAGTACGGTGTGGTTCATGAGACAGATTGACCGCCAACGACCACTGTTCATCAAAGCGAATCAACTCTATCTGAGGCAGAAAGAAAAACGATGACATGCAACGCCGGTTTTTGGGGGTCTGGCCGTCAAACGAACGTCCGCCCCAAACACGCTGATCTTGCCCCAAAATCGAATAAGCAGGTGCCGGATCAGAAAACGTGTGCAATTGCCCCAGCGCCACCACTTCTTCCCGGGTATCTCGGGATTGCCAGAAAAATTTAGGAAAAATCGGCTGAGCGTCAAGCCAGTCAATAAACGCGAAGTTGGGTTTCTCCTGCAAAACTTGAACGAGACGGTTCTGGCCGTCTTTCGCATCCTTTACGCGTTCAATGAGTTCAGTTAAGGCTTGATGAAAATGTGACAAATCGACCTCGACGCCAGAAAGCTTGGGGATTACTAGAAAGCTACTCTATTGGCTGACCTTATAGAGATCAAGGGTATACCCTATCTTTTGCAGAATCCTGTGATAGGTCCCTCTGTAACGCTTTCTAAAACCACCACTTATTTCAGATTTATATTCTAAAAAAAATCATTTTGATGTAGTTTAATAAAGTAAATCAACAATTTTCAGGAATTACACAATGCAAAATATCGGGATGTCGTCAAAACTCGATAATGTCTGCTACGACATTAGGGGTCCTGTACTCAAACATGCTAAGCGCATGGAAGAAGAGGGGCATAAAATACTGAAGCTGAATATCGGCAACCCTGCCCCATTTGGCTTTGATGCCCCTGACGAGATCCTGGTTGATGTCATCCGCAACCTGCCAACGTCACAAGGTTACTGTGATTCCAAAGGTATTTACTCTGCACGCAAGGCCGTGGTGCAGCATTATCAGAAAAAAGGCATCCGCAGCCTGGATGTCGAAGATGTTTACGTCGGCAACGGCGTGTCGGAGCTGATTGTCATGGCGATGCAAGCACTGCTGAATAACGGCGATGAAATGCTGGTCCCGGCACCGGATTATCCGTTGTGGACAGCGGCTGTGGCTCTGTCTGGCGGTAAAGCGGTTCACTATTTGTGTGATGAACAAGCCGACTGGTATCCAGATTTGGATGACATCAGGAAGAAAATCACGCCGAAAACGCGCGGTATTGTGTTGATCAACCCGAATAATCCGACCGGCGCTGTCTACAGTCGCGACTTTCTGCTGGAAGTGATCGAGATCGCCCGTCAGCACAAACTGATCATTTTTGCCGATGAGATTTACGACAAAGTACTCTACGACGGTGCCACGCACACCTCCATCGCCACGCTGACGGAGGATGTCCTGACCGTCACCTTTAACGGTTTGTCAAAAGCCTACCGGGTGTGCGGTTTCCGCGGTGGCTGGATGTTCCTGACCGGACCAAAGCATCTGGCGCAGGGCTACGTGGCCGGACTCGATATGCTGGCGTCGATGCGTTTGTGTGCCAACGTCCCGATGCAACACGCGATCCAGACCGCACTAGGTGGTTATCAGAGCATCAATGAGCTGATTCTGCCAGGCGGTCGTCTGTTGGAACAGCGTGACCGAGCCTGGGAACTCATCAACCAGATACCCGGTGTATCGTGCGTGAAACCCAAAGGCGCCATGTACCTCTTCCCGAAAATCGACACCAAGATGTACAACATCAAAGATGACCAGAGAATGGTGCTCGATTTCCTGATTCAGGAAAAAGTATTGCTGGTCCAAGGCACGGGCTTTAACTGGCCCAAACCGGATCACTTCCGCATTGTGACCCTGCCACACGTGGAAGATCTGGAGCTGGCCATTGGCCGTTTTGAGAAATTCCTGTCAACTTACAGCCAGTAAGTATCGATTGCCGATATTCATTGGTATGCTAGTCGGGCACACTTTTCTACACTGAAAAGTGTGCCCGTTGCTATTTCGGCCCCATTCTCAGCAAGGATGTTTGTTGCTATGACAGAAAGCCAAGCCAAAGAAAGTCATTTTTTTGCTCATCTTGCCCGGATGAAGCTCATCCAGCGCTGGCCCCTGATGCGCTCCGTGTCGAGCGAGAATATCTCCGAGCACAGCCTCCAGGTTGCGTTTGTCGCCCACATGCTGGCACTGATAAAAAATAAAAAATTCGGCGGTACACTCAACCCTGAGCGCATCGCACTGCTCGGTATGTACCACGACACCAGCGAAGTGCTTACCGGTGATCTGCCAACGCCAGTCAAATATTACAACCCGGATATCGCCAAAGAGTACAAGAAAATCGAAGCGGCGGCTGAACACCGTTTGCTTTCGATGTTACCGGACGAATTTCGTGATGATTTTGCCCCCTACCTGATCTCCACCGAAGCCAATCCGCAAGAAGCGGCGATCGTGAAACAAGCGGACACCATCTGTGCCTACCTCAAATGCCTAGAAGAACTCAGCGCGGGCAATCACGAGTATGCACTGGCGAAGAAGCGCCTTGATGTCACACTTCACCAGCGCCGCAGTGATGAAATGGACTATTTTCTCAACACCTTTGCCCCAAGTTTTGAATTATCTCTGGACGAAATCAGTTAACAGCTATTAATGTAAAAACAAATAGATAAGATCGGGAGACACAGGTGTGAAGGTAGACATCAGCCCTATGTGGCAGCAACGACACGATGACGAACATAAAATTCGCCGTGACGATCACCGCACGCCGTATCAACGTGACCGGGCGAGAATTCTTCACTCCGCCGCCTTTCGCCGTCTGCAGGCCAAAACTCAGGTGCACGGCGCCAGCATGAACGATTTTCACCGCACCCGTTTGACCCATTCGCTGGAAGCGGCGCAGCTTGGCACTGGCATCGTGGCACAATTGAAGAAGAAGCAGCCAGAGTTTCGCGACTTACTCCCGTCGGACAGCTTGATCGACTCTCTCTGTCTGGCCCATGATATCGGCCATCCCCCTTATGGTCATGGCGGCGAAGTGGCGCTCAATTATATGATGCGCGATCATGGTGGCTTTGAGGGCAACGCCCAAACTTTCCGTATCGTGACTCAACTGGAGCCGTACACGGAACATTTCGGCATGAACCTGTCACGTCGTACGCTGCTTGGGCTGATTAAGTACCCGGCACTGCTCAGCCAGACTCAAGCCACCTTGCGACCTCAGCCTGTGGCACATCAGCGCCAGTTGAAAGCCAAAGAGTGGGCACCAGCCAAAGGGCTCTACGATTGCGACCAAGCGCGTTTTGACTGGGTGTTGGCGCCTTTGTCTCCCCATGATAGGGCCCAGCTGAGCCTGATGCGCTCGGATGGTGACTCCGGGCTTAAACACAGCAAAACCCGCTTTAAATCAATAGACTGCTCCATCATGGAACTGGCCGACGACATCGCCTACGGGGTACACGATTTGGAAGACGCCATCGTACTCGGCATGGTTAGCCGCCACCAATGGCAGGAGGACGCCGCCACTCGTTTGCTCGAAACCGGAGCGCCCTGGTTCGAACAACACATCCAGTCTGTCAGCGATATGTTGTTTTCCGGCGAGCACCACCAACGCAAAGACGCCATCGGCGGCATCGTCAACGCGCTGCTGACCAGCATCCGCGTCAAACCTGTAGAAGCCGACTTTACCAGTGAACTGCTGGCCTTCAACGCGTATCTCGAACCGACCATGGCCAAAGCCTTGGATGTGTTTAAACACTTTGTCAGCGAACACGTCATCCAGATCCCTCAGGTGCAGATTGTCGAGTACAAAGGCCAGCAGATTATTATGGACCTGTTTGAAGCTTTCAGTGCCAACCCTGACCGCCTGTTGCCGGAACACACGAAAAAAAGCTGGCTGTCATCAGGCGACAACTCGGCAGGCATGCGGGTGATCGCGGACTACATATCATCCCTGACGGACGGACATGCACAGCGTCTGCACCAACAACTGTTTTCTTCTCACGGTTACTAACATTCCCCAACCTTATCAAGGGATAACCGTATAAAAACCAAAAAAGCGCTCGTTGAGCGCTTTTTTGGTAACAACGACGAAAAAGTGGTCAATCTGTTTCTCTTTTGCCTAAGCTGTCAGTAACCATAAAGGTAGAAGGAATCTCGCTGATCACACTCCTTAACAATCATACGGGTTATTTTTTCGGCAGATTATGGTAAATTGTGCGGCGTTCTGGCAGCCATCCTTCGAACCAAGGTTTTGTTCAGCGTCAGGATTGGAGTCTGACATTGGCTTTTTTCAATGACATTTTCAACGACAAAGTACAATAAATTTATGAAGTTAAATCACCTGACTTTTATTCCACTGGCTTTACTGTTAAATGCCTGTGCAAACACACAACCTGAGCAATCCAGCCGGGAATCGTCCAACGCGACGCCTCCAGCCACCCTGTCGGTTAACAAAACACACACCACGTCACCATCTCTGGCCGAGATTCAAGCGCAAGATACCGAGCAGATGATCGACTATGCACGCGAGTTCCTTGGCACTAAATATGTGTGGGGTGGTTCATCACCCAAAGGGTTCGACTGTTCCGGCTACATCAAATACGTTTACAACAAGTTTGACATCACGATTCCGCGTACCACGGCGGCCTATCCGAGCCTGTATGGTAATAAAGTGTCTCTGAAAGACGCAAAACCAGGTGACCTGATCGTATTCACTGGCACCAATCCAAATATTCGTAAACCCGGTCATGCCGGCATCATCACCTCCGTCGATGACGGGAAGCTGACGTTTATTCACAGCTCATCATCGAAAAAGCACTTCGGGGTCACTGAAACCGATTACTACAAGAGCGGTTATCCGCGCCGGTTTCTTACCGTAGTACGGATGTAAACAAGGCGCGTTCAGCGCCTTTTTTCATAGCTACTGGCACGAAACTTACGCCGGAATCCGCCCGGCGTCATCTGTTTGTACTTTTTAAACAGACGATTAAAATTCGCCTGATTCACAAAGCCGGATTGCTGCGCAATCACGCTGACGGGCCAATCAGAGCGAATCAGTAACGAGCACGTCTTTCCTAAACGAACCTGAGTGATGTACTGATTAACGCCCATCCCCATCATCCGGCGAAAAAAGCGAGTCAGAGTGCTTTCACTCATGGCCACCACCTGAGCAAGATCCTCCAGCAATAACGATTCAGTATAGCCTTCGTGAATCTGCTCAAGTAACAGGCTCAATTGCCGCTGCTCGCGTTGATCCGACTCAACCATCGTGCCCTCCTGCCCGGAACAGAGAAGTTCATATTCACCACAGTGGCTAAGCGCATCGAGTATCTGCAATAACAAAGTCAGGCGTCTGGCTGAGGACGCCGACTCCAGCGCAATAAAGTGTGGCAACAACTCGTTGACCAGTTGCGGGGGGAAGTGCAGGCCTCGTGACGCATCCGTGGTTAAACGCTGCAGTGCACGGTACTCCGGAAACAGCTGGCACACGGCGTTGACCCACTGCTGATCAAACCACAAGACATACACGGTATGTGGGTGCTCAGCGTCAAGAACCCGGTTCGACTGCCAGGTATGTGGAATATTAGGCCCCAGTAAAGTCAAATCCGCATCACCATAAGCGGTGATCTGATCACCAATGTAACGTTCTCCACAGCTATTGAGTGTCAGAGTCAGCTCATACTCGGGATGGAAGTGCCACTCAAACGGTATCGCCTCCAACCGGCGAATCAACAGTCGCCAGGAACTGTCGTTGGCATACGCCACTTTTTCAAACTGAGCTTTCATAAGAAGTACATAGCCACTACAACAGACACAAATATTGACTGGATAGTACTAAATATTGCTGATTTTGCATCACTCCGAGAACGCCAAGGTTGCCAAAATGTGAACAAATAACAACAAACCTCTTAGTACCCACCGGGGAGAAAGTATGAAAAACCGTTATGGATTCGGAGACAATGCGCCAGGCAATAACAGCGTCTCAAACATTCACGATGTTCAACTGCGGGATATCCGTAAAACCTTACCGCTCAAAACACTGACCGAAGAACAGTTCGCCTTCTGGCAGCACAACGGTTACGTCGTGCTGCCACAAATCATCAGCCCAGAGGCGGTACAACGTAGTCAGGATTTCTTGTGGGAATTTCAGGAGATGTCGCCAGACGACACCACCACTTGGTATCAGGATCAGCGCCGTGATCATGCCATGGTGGAACTGAATAATTCCGGAATGGTGGAGTGTTACAACCATCAGGTTTTATGGGATAACCGTCAAAACCCGGATGTGTACCACGCATTTGTTGATATCTGGGATCGGGAAGATTTGTGGGTCACCATTGACCGCGCCAACTTAAACCCACCCAACCGTGCTAACCGCGTATTCAGTGGCTTCATCCATTGGGATGCGGATACCTCGCTCACTCCTCTGCCGGTCAACGTACAGGGGGTACTGGCCCTGTCAGACACCGATGAGCAAACCGGCGGTTTCCAGTGCGTGCCGGAGCTTTACCGTCAATTAGAGCGCTGGCGTGAGACTCAGCCGGCCGATCGCGATCCGTATGTACCGGATCTGGCGGGTTTTGAGGCTGAATTTATAGCGATGAAAGCCGGCGACTTATTAATTTTCAACAGTTTGCTTCCTCACGGCATTCGTCCAAACCAGTCAGATCGGGTACGCATGGCACAGTACATTTCGATGGTGCCAGCCGAAGAAACTCACGCCACGATCCGCCAATGGCGGATTCAGTCCTGGCAGGATCGTCTACCGCCAGAAGGCTTTGCCTTTCCGGGTGACCCACGCAACTGGGAACAGACTCGCTACCCAAGAGCAGAGCTGAGTGTGCTGGGAGAAAAATTACTCGGTAAGCGCGACTGGTCGCTGGTGCACAAAGTATAATGCAGATGAAAACGGGGCTGATTCAGCCCCGCTTGTATCGCATTTTTCTTAAGCGCTCGTCTGACGGACAAAATCATGCACCTGCTCAGCCAGCCTCTGTTTGTGTGCATCATCGATAAAACTGGCTTCAATGGCGTTCAGGGTAAATTGCGCCAGCTCTTGTGGCGTCATCGTATGGCTGTCGGCCACCGCCTGAAAATTATCCGTCATGTAACCACCAAAGTAAGCCGGGTCATCCGAGTTGATCGTCACGCACACATTCTGGCGCAACAGGTCGACAATGTTATGTTGATCCATAGTGTCAAACACCTTCAACTTAGTGTTTGAGAGTGGGCACACCGTCAGTGGCACCCGGCTTTTCGCCAGAGCGCCCACCAGCGCCTGATCATCCACACAACGCACCCCGTGATCGATGCGCGAAATTTTCAGCAGATCGAGGCTGTTATGGATATTTTCAACCGGCCCTTCTTCTCCGGCATGGGCAACCGTCAGGAAACCATGACGAATCGCTTCCTGAAATACGCGCTCAAATTTCTCTGGCGGATGCCCCAATTCAGACGAATCGAGACCGATACCAACGATTTTGTCCTTGTGCGGTAAAGCCATCCGCAAAGTCTCAAACGCACTGTCTTCATCCAAATGACGCAAAAAACACATGATGATTTGACTGCTGATCCCCAATTGTTCGTGACCATCAAGTAGCGCCCGCTCAATCCCATTGATCACGGTTTCAAACGCAATTCCACGTTCGGTATGCGTTTGCGGGTCAAAAAAGATTTCGGTATGAATGACGTTATCGGCCTGACAACGCAACAGGTACGCCCAGGTCAGATCGTAAAAGTCTTGTTCATGAACAAGGACATTCGCTCCCTGATAATAGATATCAAGAAACGATTGCAGATTGGTAAACTGGTACGCTGCCCGCACATCTTGTGGTGTTTTAAAAGGCAGGTCAATCTGGTTACGTTGCGCCAGGTTGAACATCATCTCGGGCTCTAACGTCCCTTCAATGTGCAAGTGCAGTTCAACCTTCGGCAGTTGCTGGATAAAATTGGTCTGGTTCACGCTTGTATCTCCATTCAATGAATTTCAACAAGCGCCTTTCTCTCGCCTAAATATTCACGATATACAAAGAGAAAAGCGCTATGCACTTTCTCTTCGTAATCTGGAATTTACGGCTCCAGGTAGAGACCCTCACTCCTTATCAGTGAGGTTATACGAAGCATCGGCCTTGGCTAACCGATTGCGCGCCATTATAGCCATACAAGAACCACAATGCCAACAGGCCCAAACCCATTGAGTAGCAGCTTACTCCTCAGTATAGGCCAAGTGTCTATTTCGCATAATTTTTCTCAAAGACTCCGGCAGGCATCTGAGCTATCTGGAATTCAACCATCTGTTCAAAAGCACTCACCAAAGGCAAGAAATCCCTATCCGGCTCCAGCAGAGTCAACAGATGATACCCGGCCTCAACCGTCGACAAGCTGTTATCACTCGGCGCTTTGCGGATACGGTAGTTGCCTTTAAGGCCAGTAGGCAGATGCAGCCCTGGCAACGCCTGCAAGTTAGCCGATAACTGATACATTTTGTACGCTTTTTTCCAGGTACCATCAAGCAGGATCACCCGCACTTTATCCACCACAGGATCGATCGGTATTTGGGTAACAAGTTGAGAGACATCGCTGGGATACAACACGAAGTTGCGGCTATCTGGCTCGCTGAGCAAGCGGTTTAATTCGGTATGCGCAGAAAAGTCTTCACCGATAAAATGGTGACTGCTTGGCAACGATAAACTTAAAATACGTGCCGTACCCATGGGTTTATGTTGCTCACTGGGGTGCTGAAGGATGACCAGTTCAACATTCGATGGTAGGCTCTCTATCCATTCGCATATGCACGCTTTACGCGATTTACCACACTCTGAACAATATCGGGACATAACGTGAATCTGTACCTGTTACTATCTGTTATCAGTTTACTCTGCCTTGGGTTGCAATTTGAACCTCTGCAGTCGGGCATGGCCTGGACCAGCGCCGGCATTCAACATGGCCAGTGGTGGCGCATCCTAACAGGAAACTTTACCCACACCAACTTTGCGCACCTGGCAATGAACCTCGCCGGATTATGGGTCATCAGCTACATTTTCCGCCCTGCAACACGCCAGCTTATGACCGCTCTGTTGTTTATCGGGATGGTCGTGGGCGTGTCCAACCTGTTTAGCGAGATGACCAGTTACGTTGGCCTGTCCGGTGTGCTGCATGGTGTGTTTGCCTGTTTCGCGCTGAGCGAGGCGCTTAACGGTCGACGCAGCAGTTGGCTACTGGTCTTGGGTGTAATGGCGAAAGTTGTCTGGGAACACACTGTCGGCCCATCCGAAGAAACCAGCGCCTTGATTGGTGCCAGGGTAGCAATTGAAGCCCATCTGGCCGGCATGCTGGGCGGCATCGCACTGGCACTGGCTACCTACATTCTTTCCCGTTCGCCACAAAAAAACGCCTGACTGAGTCAGGCGTTTTTTATCCATCGCGTCAGACTATCGGCCGCTGACCACGATTGATCAGTTTGAGTAGAACACTGTCCGCCGCTTCCCCGGCCACGCCCGCCAGTTTCTCGGTCAGCTTTTTCTTCTGCACATAACGAACCTGCAAAACGGTCTTATTCTGACAGGCATCAACCACCAGATCGTCGGAAGTCCGAATCTCATCCACCAGCCCCAGGGCTTTCGCCTGGGTACCGAACCAGTGTTCCCCGGTTGCCACACTGTCCAGATCCAGCTCAGGACGGTGCTCACGGATGAAGTCTTTGAACAGGCCGTGGGTTTCTTCCAGTTCCTGTTTAAACTTGTCTCGCGCCTTATCGGTATTCTCACCGAACATGGTCAGCGTTCGTTTGTATTCACCCGCGGTCAATTGTTCAAACTCAATGTTATGTTTTTTCAACAGCTTATTGAAGTTTGGCAACTGAGCGATGACCCCAATGGAGCCCACAATCGCAAACGGAGCGGACACGATCTTGTCGCCAATGCACGCCATCATATAACCACCGCTGGCGGCCACTTTATCGACAGAAATCGTCAGTGGCAAACCGGCCGCTTTAAGGCGATCCAGCTGTGAGGAAGCCAGGCCGTAACCGTGTACCATGCCCCCGCCAGACTCCAGTCTCAACAGCACTTCATCCCCGCCACGGGCAACAGCCAGAATCGCCGTAACTTCTTCACGCAGCGACGCCACTTCTTTGGCATCAATACTGCCGTGGAAATCCAGCACAAACAGATGTGGTTCACGCTTACTGTCCAGCGTCCCCTCTTTGGCTGCTTGTTTAATGGCTTTCTCCCGGGATTTGTTCTTCTCTTTTTCGCTTTTCTTTTCCGCTTTATCACGCGCTTTAATAAACGCATCATCGTGCAGGTGGTGTTCCAACTGCTCCACGGTGTCTTTGTGTTGCTCGGTCAGGTTCACAATCTCCAGTTCCCCTTTCGCCGCACCACTTTTACTGTTCACTGCTTTGGCTATGACTAAAATCGCAATGATCGCGACCACAACGGTGGCAATCTTGGCCAAAAACAGGCCGTAGTCCAACAAAAATTCCAATGCTAATATCCTCACATGTGCGAATTGGTGTATTGTAACCGTCTTGTCACGAAGACTTAAAGTAGAACATACAATAAGGATGCTCCCCGTGAATTATTCCGTTTCCTCAGATGCCCTGAAAGATAAAGTCATTCTGGTTACCGGCGCTGGTGCCGGGATCGGTAAACAAGCCGCTCTCAGTTACGCAGAGCACGGTGCGACCGTGATTCTGCTGGGTCGTACCGTCAAAAAACTCGAAGAGACGTACGACGAAATTGAAGCGGCGGGCTACCCTCAGCCTGCCATTATTCCTCTGGACATGAAAGGGGCAAGCAAGCAGCACTACCTCGACATGGCAGACACCATCGAGCAACAGTTCGGTCGTCTGGACGGCATACTGCATAATGCCAGTATTCTGGGTGTGATCAGCCCCTTTGACCAAATTGGTGAAGACACTTTCGACGATGTGATGCAGATCAATGTCAAAGCGCAGTTTATGATGACTCAGGCTCTGCTGCCGCTGCTGCATAAATCTCAAGATGCGCGCATCGTCTTTACCAGCTCCACCGTTGGTCATGTCGGCCGTGCATTCTGGGGAACTTACGCCATCTCGAAGTTTGCGACAGAAGGCATGATGCAAGTGCTGGCGGATGAACTGAGTGATACCGCAATTCGGGTCAATGCGATTAATCCGGGCGGAACCCGTACCGGCATGCGCGCGAAAGCCTTCCCGGCGGAAGACGCTCAGTTACTCAAAACGCCGAAGGACATCATGCCGCTGTATTTGTACCTGATGGCTCCGGAAGGCAAAGACGTCAACGGCCAGTGCATGGACGCTCAGCCAAAAAAATAACCCTCTGAATTTTTCGTACACTCAACGCCTTGCTGTTTTCAGCAAGGCGTTTTTCATTTTACCGAACCACATTTTGCTTGCAGGTCCAACGGGAACATTTATACTGTACATATATACAGGTAAATAATTATGTATGAACTAATTGAGCATCTAAAACATAAGCATTTGATCTGGCAAGGTTCTCAGGTAACCGCCACAAGCGATACGCTGCCAACTGGCTTCAGCGTACTGGATCAGAAACTGGATGGTGGTCTGCCGTCACACGGAGTGGTCGAAATCCAGTCACCGGGTGGCGTCGGGGAATTGCGCCTGTTGATGCCACACATTCAGCGCACCAGTTATCACCGCTTAACGGTGTTAGTCAATCCGCCCGGTCTGTTGTGCGCAGAGCAATTGCAGTCTCAAGGCATCGACAACCAGAAGGTACTGCTCCTCTATCCATCCACTCCCAAGCAGGCGCTATGGGCGGCAGAACAATGTCTGAAAAGCGGCGCTTGCAGTAATGTATTGCTCTGGCATCAGGGCTTGGAAGTGCATCAAGCACGCCGGTTACAGGTTGCCAGCGAAACGGGTCATTGCCTGCAATTCCTGTTCAAGCCGCAACAGATGAATCTGTTGTCACTGCCTGTTAGCCTGAGTTTGACCCTGATGCCACACCGCCGCGGTTTGTCTGTCACCATCACCAAACGCAAAGGTGGCTGGCCTCATGGCAGCTTTACTCTCGACATGGGTCATTTATGGCCCAGTCTGACACTAAGCCAACCAGACCCGGTCATTATTCCCTTTCCGCTATAAAAACAGGGCTGAGGAGGCAGCATGCAACTTTGGCTTTATCTGCACTTTCCCCAACTGCAACTGGACCGTTTGTATGCATCTCAGGAACAACCACTGGTGATAGTGAACAGTCAGTCCCATCAGGTCATGCAATGCAATCCACTCGCGGTCCAGCAAGGGATTAAGCACGGTATGGGGCTGGGCAGCGCTGCGGCGCTATGCACCGATCTTCAGGTTCATCCGTATGATCCCAGTGTTGAAGAGCAGGCACTGAACGATATCGCCCAATGGTTGTATCTGGTTACATCCGACATCGTGCTTTACCCGTCGCACGGTCTGTTGCTTAAGGTCACGGATATGCTGGCTCTGTATCAGGGGCTGGACAATTACTGGCAAACCGTATCCCGCCACCTTGATCAGCAAGGTGTGTGCTATCAGTTTGCCACGGGGTTTTCACCTTATGCGGCCATCCTGTTGGCCAAATCCGGACAAAACCACATCGAAGCTGATAAAGAGGCCCTGCTCGCTCTGCTCCGCCGCCATCCGCTGACCACCACAGAACTCAGTATGGCCCAGGTCAGCAAACTGAGCCGGATCGGCATTCATACGCTGGACGAACTGCTGGCTCTGCCGACGCAAGAGCTGGCCCGGCGTTTTGATATCGACCTGGTCAACTATATCGGACGTTTACTCGGGCAGTTCAAACACCCACAACCCTTTTATCATCCGCCGGAAGCGTTTCATCACTCTCTGGAGCTTCTCTTTGATATTGAGAATGTGCAATGGCTGGAAAAGCCGCTCTACACACAACTGCGTAAACTGGAGTTGTTCCTCACGCTGCGCAACCAGGTGGCCTTTGAGCTCAGTCTGACTCTGCATCAGCGGAATAAACCGGACACCACCTTAACTCTGACCTCTGCCAGTGGTGATTACCTCGCCGATAAATGGGCACAGCTGTGCAAGCTAAGTATGGAATCACTGAGTCTGACGGCTCCGGTTCAAGGGCTCAGTCTGGCTATCCAGCGCAGCGCTCCCCAACAAGCAGCCACTCAGGACATTTTCTGTGGCGAAAAAGGTCAGTTGAATGAACTGGAACTGCTCTCGCTGCTGCAAGCCAAATTGGGCAAAGAGCAGGTCCACAAAGTGGCATTCTGTGACGATCCACGCCCGGAGAAAGCGTCACGTCTGTGTGACCCAACCCGGCAAGTACCGGAAAGGGCGTCCCACCCCCGCCTTCGTCCCAGTCTGTTGCTCCCTGAACCTGAGCCGCTGAATGAAAAAGTCACACTGCACGAAGGGCCTGAGCGCATTGTCAGCGGTTGGTGGGATGGCGAAGAGGTCATTCGAGATTACTTTATCGCCCGCAGTCATGACGGGCGCTGGTTGTGGGTGTTTCGTACCCCGCAACAGCAGTGGTTCCTTCACGGACAGTTCAGTTAGGAGAGCACATGCCATACGCAGAACTGTTTTGTCAGAGCAATTTTTCATTTCTGACCGGGGCTTCACACCCCGAAGAGCTGGCGTTGCAGGCCGACTTCCTGCGTTACTCAGCACTGGCGATCACCGATGAATGCTCAATCGCCGGTGTGGTACGCGCGCACACCGCAATCAAAGAGCATAACCTGGCACTCAAGCTGATCGTCGGCAGCATGTTCTGGCTTAACCCGGAATGTCAGGTAGTGCTACTCTGCCCGAATCGGCTTGCTTACGCAGAGCTGTGCCGGATTATTACCAATGCCCGGCGCCGCTCCGATAAAGGCGAGTACCGTTTATCCGAATGGGACCTGATGTCAATACGACACTGCCTGATCATCTGGCTGCCCATCAATCAGGCCAGCGACCATTATTGGGGCCAATGGCTGGCACAACACCACCGTCATCGCTTATGGCTTGGCCTGCAACGTCATCTGCGTGCCAGCGATAAAACCGATCTGGCCCATTGCCAGCACCTGGCTCAGGAATTAGGGTTACCAATCACTGCCTGCGGTGGCGTCCTGATGCATACCGCCACCCGTTTGCCGCTCCAACAGGTACTGAGCGCCATCCAACACGGCAACACGGTCGAGAATCTCGGAAGCCACCGGCTGCACAATGCCGAGCGCTGCCTGCGCAGCACAGAAAAGCTGAGCCGGCTCTTCCAGTCGCAATGGCTGGAAGAGAGTCTGGCTATCGCCAAGCGCTGTGAATTCAAACTCAGCGATCTACGCTACGAATACCCCTGCGAGCTAGTGCCGGATGGTATGACACCGATGGGCTATCTGCGCCAGTTGGTTAAGCAGGGTGAACTGACCCGCTTTCCCGAAGGCGTCCCAGACGCAATTAGTCATACTATCGAGAAAGAACTGGCACTGATCGAAGAGCTCAATTATCCGTTTTATTTCCTGACCATTCACGACATAGTGATGTTCGCCAAACAACAGCAGATCCTCTATCAGGGGCGCGGTTCGGCGGCCAACTCCGTGGTGTGTTACTGCCTGGAAATTACCTCGGTCGATCCTCGCCAAATCTCGGTGCTGTTTGAACGTTTTATCAGTAAAGAGCGCAATGAGCCGCCGGATATTGACGTCGATTTTGAACATGAACGACGAGAAGAAGTCATTCAGTATATCTACCGAAAATACGGCCGTGAGCGCGCTGCTCTGGCCGCGACCGTGATTTCTTACCGGTTTAAAAGTGCGGTGCGGGATGTTGGTAAAGCATTGGGCATCAACGAAACACAACTCGACTACTTCATAAAAAACGTCAATCGCCGCGATCGAGGCCTCGACTGGCAGGCACAGGTTATTGAGCTCGGACTGAAGCCCGACTCACTCAAGGGTGAACAGTTTATCCAGTTAGTCAATGACATCATGGGGTTTCCGCGTCACCTATCTCAGCATGTGGGCGGCTTTGTTATTGCTTCCGGCCCTTTGTATGAACTGGTTCCGGTCGAAAACGCCTCCATGACTGAGCGCACCGTCATCCAGTGGGACAAGGACGACCTGGAAAGCCTGGGGCTACTCAAAGTCGATGTGCTGGCTTTGGGGATGCTGACCGCCATCCGCAAATGTTTTGCCATCATCGCCCAGCGTGAGCAGAAACAATACACACTGGCGGACATCACCCGGCGTCAGGACGATCCGAATGTCTATGGCATGATTCAGCGCGCCGACACCATCGGGGTATTTCAGATCGAATCCCGGGCCCAGATGAGTATGCTGCCACGCCTGCGACCGACCAATTATTACGACCTGGTGATCCAGATTGCCATTGTCCGGCCGGGTCCTATCCAGGGAGACATGGTGCATCCGTTCCTGAAGCGCCGCCATGGTGAAGAGAAAGAGAGCTACCCATCAGAAGAAGTGCGGGACGTGTTGTCACGCACCATGGGCGTCCCGATTTTTCAGGAACAGGTGATCAAACTGGCTATGGTGGCAGCGGGCTTCAGCGGCGGCGAAGCTGACCAGTTGCGCCGGGCCATGGCTTCGTGGAAAAAAACCGGCCAGTTGATGAAGTTTAAACACAAGCTGATTGATGGCATGACTCAGCGGGGCTATGAACAAGCGTTTGCCGAGCGGATTTTTGACCAGATCTGCGGCTTTGGTGAGTATGGTTTTCCGGAAAGCCACTCTGCCTCCTTTGCGGTGCTGGCTTATTGCTCGGCCTGGCTCAAGTATTACTATCCGGAAGCCTTTTATACCTCGTTACTCAACAGCTTACCGATGGGCTTTTACAGTGCCTCGCAACTGATCCAGGATGCACGTCGGCACGGCATTCGTGTCCTGCCGGTGTGTGTGAATGCCTCCGTGTTTGACCATCAAGTGGTGACCGAGCATGATCAGGCTGCCATTCGGCTGGGGTTACGCCTGATCAAAGGATTTAGCGCCGATGCCTGTAAGCAGCTATTGGCGGCTCGCCCGTATCAGGGCTATCAACACATAGATCAGCTAAAACACATCGGTCTGAGCCGACGTGATATTGAGTTGCTGGCTTCCGCCCACGCGCTGCAAGCTTTTACCGATAACCGCTATGCCGCTCGCTGGTCCATCATGGACTCCGCCTCAGATCTGCCCTTATTCCGACAGCTTAATGAAACCGATCCCGTGACCCTTTCGGCCCCCGATGCCCGACAAACTTTGCTGGAAGATTATGCCGCAACGGGGCTTGCTTTGGGCAAGCACCCGGTAACCCTGCTCGAAGAAGCCGGCCAGCTCGGTCGTTTTACCCGCATGCGTGATCTGGCGTGCTGCGATCATCAGTCGCTGGTGACCGTTGTGGGTGTGGTCACCGGAAAGCAGTCGCCGGGTACGGCCGCTGGTGTCACCTTTTTCACCCTTGAAGATGACAGCGGCAACATGAATGTGGTGGTCTGGAAAGCCACTGCCCGGGCGCAAAAACGTGCCTATCTGGGCGCAAAAATTCTGATGGTCAAAGGCATTTTGGAACGTGAGGGCGAGGTGATCCACATTATCGCAGGACGGTTGACTGATCTGACCGAACGCCTGACAGGGTTACAGACTCAATCACGCGACTTTCACTAAACCGGGTACACAAAAAAGGGAGCCAAGGCTCCCTTTATGGTCATTATGTGGAAGATTACAGTAACTCGCGCAGGCGATCCTGGGCCACTTCCACCAGCAGATCCGGCTGAAATTTCGAGATAAAGCGATCACAGCCGACCTTCTTCACCATGGCTTCATTAAAGCTGCCACTCAGCGACGTATTGAGCGTAATAAACAGATCTTTCATGCGCGGATCACTGCGCACTTCGTACGTCAGTTTGTAACCGTCCATTTCCGGCATTTCTGCGTCTGTGATCATCAGCAGCAGTTCTTTGGTCACCTCTTTGCCACTGTCACACCAGGATTTCAGCAGGGTCAGTGCTTCTAACCCATCACGACACTCGATGATGTTCAGGCCGAGCTGGGATAATGTCCCCTTAATCTGGGCCCGGGCAGTCGATGAATCATCCACAATCAGGACATTGCGGCCATCCAGCAACGGCGCAAGATTCGGATCCAGCACTTCTTCTGAAATCGAGACGTCGTAATCAATGATCTCTGCCAGCACTTTTTCAACATCGATGATTTCCACAATCTGCGACCCGTTGCCTTCTTTGATTTGGGTAATCGCAGTCAGGTAGGTCGCCCGACCGGCCGTTTTAGGTGGCGGCTGAATTTCAGTCCAGGCCGTGTTGACGATATTTTTCACCTGCCCGACCAGAAACCCCTGCACTGAGCGGTTATATTCCGTGATGATCAGGTTTTCTTCGGTGTGCTCAAGGCGAGATGGCGGGAAACCAATCGCACGTCGCAGGTCGATCACCGGAACCGACTCCCCACGCAGTGACGCCACACCAGTAATGTACGGATGAGAGCCCGGCATTTTGGTCAGGGCGGGCATCTTGATGACTTCTTTGACTTTAAATACGTTGATCGCAAAAGTCTGCCGACTATTGAGACTGAATAACAGCAATTCCAGTCGGTTTTCCCCCACCAGATTGGTGCGCTGATCAACTGTGTTTAGTACTCCGGACATACCGATACCTGTCTTAAAAATTGTTCAGTAAAAATCACCCCATATAGAGTGCAGGTATATGGGCTGAAATACAATACAGCAAATTTATCGGTAAAAACGTTAACCCTCAACCACTTTCATCAACAACAACCCGTCATATAAGGCCTGTTTGATCAAAGCGGCACCGGGCATCGTCGCCTGTTTGTAGAATCGCGATTCCACCAGCTCCAGTTCACGGGTGTAAACCGGCATGCTTTGTTCTTGAATACACTGGTTAATCGCCGGGTACAGAATGTCTTTCGCCTGATTGATCACACCGCCAATCAAGACTTTTTCCGGGTTGAACAGGTTAATCACAATCGCGATCGCCGACCCCAGATAGCGTCCGAGTTTTTCAATCACGTCCACACACAACGGATCGCCTTGCGCCGCCGCCGTGCAGATATCTTCGATGGAAAGCTCTTCTTTGTCTGTCAGAACCGACGCTTCGCCACGCGAAATCCGCTCTGCCACTTCTTCGCGAATCGCCTGAGAACTCGCCACGGTTTCCAGACAACCACGATTACCGCAATGGCATGGCTTGCCATTCGGATCAATCTGGATATGCCCCAGTTCACCAATGTTGCCATGACGCCCTTGCAGCACCCGGCCGTCCAGCACAATACCGGCTCCCAAGCCGTGATGAATGGAGATCAGAACCGAGTTTTCGTTGTCCTGCGAATGACCGAACAGTTTCTCCGCCAGCGCCCAGGCACGGGTATCGTTGGCGACAAACACTGGTAAACCAGTTGCTTTGTAAATTTCAGGGCCCAGCGCCAGATTCTCCACATTGTAATGGGGCATCTGCAGCACAATCCCCTGCTCGGAATTCACCAGACCCGGCAAAGTGATCGCAATACTGGTCACCCGGTCCAATTGATCAGCGTAGGTTTGGAAAAACTCATCGATTTCATGCAGCAGACGCGCCAGTACGTCCTCTTGATCGATTTCGTGGATATCAATTTTGGTATCAATCAGGACATCGCCACCCAATTCATGCAGAGCAATGGTGAGATAACCGCGTCCAAGACGCATCGAGAGGAACTGCCAGCCTTCGTTGTTAACCTGTAGGCCAATGGCCGGACGACCACGACTGGTTGCCTCCTGCACTGTGGTTTCCTGTACCAGATGAGACTCAATCAGCTCTCGCGTAATCTTGGTAATACTTGCAGGCGCAAGTTCACTCTCTTTCGATAAATCGATGCGAGAAATAGGGCCTTTTTGATCAATCAATTTGTAGACCCGGCCGGCATTGACCTGCTTAATATGGTCAATATGGCCTGGTTGAGCCATGTACATGATGCACTCCAAAAAACAACAACGTGGCAATTTTTTTACTTTGCGAACTAATTGTGAAGCGCTTTGATATATCGCCGTGACAAGCATCACGGATAAACATAAATCTTTGTGGAAGCCATCAAATCAGCAAGGATTTTCGCTTTTTTTACAGTGTTTTTTCACGCCACCAAAAATCCGACCGGGCTCCGTGTCGCCGGTTGAGGTTTGTGCTAGGGTTAATCACATCGGCGAATTATCGCACCTCCAGTGCCTTTACATCATCAGGAGAGAACATGGCCTCTACACTAAGAAGAACGAAAATTGTCACCACACTGGGTCCCGCTACCGATAGGGATAACAATCTGGAAGAGATAATCCGCGCCGGCGCCAACGTAGTCCGCATGAACTTTTCGCACGGCAGTGCCGAAGATCATAAACTGCGTGCAGAGAAAGTTCGGGCGATTGCTGCTAAATTGGGCACCCACGTTGCCATTCTCGGCGATCTTCAGGGTCCGAAGATTCGAGTCTCCACTTTCAAAGACGGTAAAATTCAACTGACCGTCGGTGACAAATTCATCCTTGATGCCGACATGGCTCCAGGCGAAGGTGATCAGGACGCGGTCGGCATCGACTACAAAGCCTTGCCACAAGACGTGGTCCCAGGAGATATCCTGTTGCTGGACGACGGGCGGGTACAGCTGGAAGTCATCTCCGTCACCGACAGTAAAGTGCACACCCAGGTCACCATCGGCGGCGCTCTGTCGAACAACAAAGGGATCAACAAAAAAGGCGGCGGCCTGTCGGCCGATGCTCTGACGGAAAAAGACAAACGGGACATTCTCTTAGCGGCTGACATCAAAGTCGACTATCTGGCGGTGTCATTCCCGCGCAATGGCGAAGACATGAAATACGCCCGCCGACTCGCCCGCGACGCGGGTCTCGAAGCCAAGCTGGTCGCCAAAGTCGAACGGGCTGAAACCGTGGTCTCGGAAGAGTCCATTGACGACATCATCCTCGCTTCTGACGTGGTGATGGTCGCACGGGGAGACCTCGGGGTCGAGATTGGCGATCCGGAATTGGTGGGCGTTCAGAAACAGTTGATTCGCCGCACCCGCGCACTGAACCGCACCGTCATCACCGCCACCCAGATGATGGAATCGATGATCGAAAGCCCGATGCCGACTCGTGCCGAGGTCATGGACGTGGCTAACGCCGTCCTCGACGGCACAGACGCCGTGATGCTGTCTGGTGAAACCGCCGCAGGTAAATACCCGGTAGAGACGGTCAAATCGATGGCAGAAGTGTGTCTCGGGGCGGAAAAAATGGCGTCGATCAACCGCTCGAACTACCGCCTGGACAGAACCTTCGATAGCCCGGAAGAAACCATTGCTATGTCCACCATGTATGCGGCTAACCACCTCACTGGGGTGAAAGCGATGATTTCTCTGACCGAGTCCGGTCGCACCGCACTGATGATGTCGCGCCTGAGCTCCGGCTTACCCATTTTTGCCCTGTCCCGCAACGAAGGGACACTCAACAGCACCGCACTGTACCGTGGCGTATTCCCGGTCTATTTTGATACACGTGGCAGCAGCGGCCTGGAAGTGGCACAAACCGCAACCCAGGCCCTGAAAGAGAAAGGTTTGCTGCACGAAGGCGATCTGGTGATCATCACTCAGGGTGATGTGATGGATGTGATTGGCTCCACCAACTGCATGCGGGTGTTGTCTGTATAAGGACCGGATTAAAAAGGAGCCATCAGGCTCCTTTTTTTAGTTTGGTACTGAGATAATCTTCAATAAAGCGGTACCCGGCTTTCAGCCCAAGCTCATAATCGTGCTGCAGATCTTCCGGTTTGCTCATCAGTGACCCGGATTTCAGCGGTTCATCCGGCATGATCTGTACGACAAAACAATCGTCTGGTGGCGCACTGAGAAATTCTTGAGTCAGCGCATAAGTCTGGTAGTGCACCATCAGCATGTCCGCCAGACCTGTATCAAACTTATCACCCAGCAGATTGCTGAGGCGGTAGACATTGTCAGCACCAAACAACCAGCGACCACCATTTAACAGCTCCAGATGCTGTTGGTCCTTTTTCTGCTCTTTTGCCCGTGCCAGCCTCTGGTAGAAGAAATTACTCCAGTCGGCGCGAAAGCGGTCAACCTGTTGCTGCCACTTCTCTTGCAAACCATTGAATGATTCCCGAAACCATTCAACTTCACCCGGTGCGACCTCCACCTGAGCAGGCTCTAACTCTGGCTGCAAATCACTGCCTTCAGTTCGGATCACGATGATGCAGCGGCCGCCTTTGCGCCAGGCTTCCTGAACCGGAATGGACGCCGAAACTCCACCATCGACATAGTGTCGGCCGTTGATCTCCACTTCTTCATGATACAGACGCGGAATCGCACAGGTGGCAATCAGCACTTTAAACCAATCTTCGCCGAGAAACGGCAAATAGTGATCCTGAAAAGTCCGGGCATCAGTAACCGCGGCCATCGCTTTTCGCTCGCCCAGTGCCATGCGGCCCATATCAATATCCAGCTTGTAGGGAAAATCGCTGATTTTCTCTAAAGCCCAGTCGAGACGCAGGTATTGTTTACGTCTTATATAACTGAAAAGATTGAAAAATTCAGGATCGGTGGTTAAATCCGTAATAAACGTTTTCCCTAAGCCATGCTGACGACACAGAAAGGAACATAAATTCAGCGCCCCCGCAGACGTGCCGTAAAATTCATGAAACGGGTCAAAATTGGATAACAGAAAAGCGTCTAAGACACCGGCAGTAAAAATACCTCTTTGTCCGCCGCCCTGAGCGACCAACGCATTTTTACCGCCTGTGTACCTTGCAAGCCGGTCAATGTCGACCAGTGACTGTGAGTCAGTAATGATACCGCTGTTGTTCATCGATGAACGGACTTAGTGAGTAATGGCAACCAGTCCAAATCCTATCAGGATGGCAAAGATTGTCACAGTGATCACTAAGGCATATTTCAGATTCGATTCCATCTCTTACCTCCAACTCGCCATTAATAAGCTTGCGGAAACACCCGCAGCCCATGGTGTAAATGTAACAAAGTAATAACACTCATGTGATACATGTTCAATATTTGTCTTTTTTCTGTGCGGAATTATGCAGTTATCATCACACTTACTAAGGACTTCTGACTCACAAGGACAGATTATGTGCAAACATTACCTGACGGTTTCAGTGCTCGGTTTGTTAAGCTTCGCTTCTCCCGGCCAGGCGCAGTCGTACATTACGCCCTGGATAGGGTACACATTTGGCGGCGAAGTCGAAAACCAAGACGGGCACCATTACGACATTAAAGGCTCAGAGAATGTTGCTTTTTCTGTCGAGACTGACATTCAAACCGGTAGAATTGGGGTGTTCTATGCGTACCAAAGCAGTGAGATTGAACACGTTAAACTCGATTCCAAAGTGCATTACCTGCAGTTTCAGAGCAGTCTCTACTATCCGATTCAACCCAACTTCTCCTCCTACCTTGGTTTAGGTGTCGGCGGGTCGTACATTGATGCGAAATGGGTGGATGATCAGTACGGGTTTTCAGCCAGTATTTTTGGCGGGGTACAGTATGACTTAACCCAAAACCTATCCTTGAACGGGCAATTCCGCTGGCTGGGAACGGTGGTTGACAATGACACCACGGCCGCCTGTACCTTGCCTACCAGCGAGAGCGATTCTTGTCTGATCCGTTTCGAAACAGACTGGATGAACCAGTTTTCAACCAACATAGGTTTGGTGATGCGATTTTAACTGACCAGGTATGACCAGTATTGTTACCCAGTATATTGAATTCATTTCAGGGTAATACATCGACAGAGTGTATGTTTTTCAGTCATACGCTCTTTTTATTTATCAAGTGTTTTTCTCCAATCCACCCTCACCCAGCAGCAGCAACCGCTGACCATTCACACTCTTTCGATAAATTTGATTACATACAATCCAAATTAACAACTATCATACTAAATGAATACTGATAAATAACATTTACAATCTATTGCTTTAACTGGATTAAATCGCTAGTCTTTAAAGCATGCGCAGCTGAATGTTTCAGATTTCGCAAACACACATCGAACAATTAAGAACAATATTCTGAGTTTTCTTAGGTTAAACAAAACAATAAACCAACCTTAAGCGATATCATGGATGATAAAGCGACCAGGATGCGGCAAGCCAGTCTTCCTTCCTTTCACTTCCTTATATCTGCGAAAACCTAAGAAAAGCTTCATTTCTCAGGAAGTTAAAGGAGTTATCTATGAAGCGAGAACAGTGGGGATCCCGAGCTGGATTTATTCTGGCCGCAGTGGGATCTGCAATTGGTTTGGGGAACATTTGGCGTTTCCCGTATATGGCCTACGAGAATGGTGGCGGTGCATTTTTTATTCCTTACCTTTTTGCCATGATTACCGCAGGTATCCCATTTATGATCCTGGAATTCTCCATGGGTCAGAAGTACCGGGGGTCGGCGCCTGCCACACTGGCACGAATCAACTCAAAATTTGAATGGCTTGGCTGGTTTCAGGTGGGGATCGCGGCAGTGATCGCGGTGTACTACGTAGCGGTGATTGGCTGGGCGATTTCGTACTTTGGCATGTCGTTTACCCAAAGCTGGGGCACCGACACAAACGCCTTCTTCTTCAGTGAGTACCTCGCTCTGGGCGACAACTCACCAACCAATCTAGGCAGTATTCAGTGGAAAATCGCGATTGCGATGTTGATTGCCTGGGGAATCACTTACGCAGCCATCGCCGGCGGTGTCAAATCGGGTATTGAGCGAGCATCTAAGATCATGATGCCGATCCTGTTTGTGATGGTTCTGGTACTGATTGCTCGCATGATTTTCCTTCCAGGGGCGCTGGATGGCGTGAACTATATGTTCGAACCTGACTTCAGTAAAATCTGGGACGTAAAAGTATGGGCAGCGGCCTACGGCCAAATCTTCTTTACTTTGAGTATCGGTTTCGCAATCATGTTGGCGTACTCAAGCTACCTGCCTGAGAAGTCGGATATTACCAACAACGCGTTCATGACCGTACTGATCAACTGTGGCTTCTCTATCCTCGCCGGTATTATGATCTTCTCGGTTTTGGGATACATGGCTCAAGAGCAAGGTAAACCGCTCACTGAAGTCGTTTCCGCAGGTGTTGGCCTGGCATTTGTAACTCTGCCGGCCGCCATCAACCTGTTGCCCGCCCCCTACATTCTCGGCCCACTGTTCTTCCTGGCCTTGGTTGTAGCGGGTTTAAGTTCACATATTTCAATCATGGAAGCCGTGACCTCGGCGATCATCGACAAATTGAACTGGAGCCGTAAAAAAGCCGCCTCAGTGGTCGTCGGTGTTGGGGTGGTTATTTCGATGGCCTTCGCCACTAACGGCGGTCTGTTGCTGCTCGACCTGGTTGACCACTTTGCCAACAACGTCGGCATCATGGTTGGTGGATTCGTTGAAATTGCTCTGATGGCCTGGATCATGAATAAAGTGAGCGAAGTGCGGGAGTATGTTAATCAAATCTCTGATTTTGCCATCACTGGCTGGTTCGATATTTGTCTGCGTTTCATTACTCCGGTCATGCTGGCGATCATTCTGGCCACCAAATTGCAAACCCTACTGACAGAAGGGTATGGTGGTTACGACCTGACTCTGGGTTGGGTTATGATTGCCGTCCTGTTGGTTGTCGGTCTGGTGATTAACATTTCAAGCCGCAAGGAGGCACAATAATGACGACTGGTGCAATTATCATGATGGTTCTTGGCCTTGGTATCACCTGGGGCGGCGCGTTTATCTGCATTAAACGAGCGATGGACAAGCAATAAATAACTCCACACAAAGAAAATGCCGGCAAATGCCGGCATTTTTTATGAGTGGCGATCAGAACGTATATTTCACACCAACGGCCCCGCCCAGCTGCAGTTCTGGTCCTGAGTATAAGTTTAATTCAGGGTGGATCTGACCATACACATCCCAGCCTTTACTCACCTGCCAGTTCAGTCCAAGTGGCACACGCGCCCCGAAGTCATCGTTATCGTCCCAGTCAACGTAACCACCGACACCAACATACCAGGTAAACGGTACATTCGCATCGAAGCTGCCACGAGTCAGAATGTAATCAAACGCCCCGCCCTCATTACCGACGGTAAAACGATACTGGTTCCCCAGTTCTGCCACGGCGCTCAATCCTTTGTCCATAGCTAAACCTAAAGACAGCTTATCCGGCGTCTGCGCAGTTCCGGCAGCCATGGCCGAAAGCGGGCACAGAGCCACAGCGAGTAAACATGCTTTTTTCATACGAAGAAGCCCTTCTGTAGTGATAAATCGTCACTATTTATAGCTATCTCACTAGCAAGACGTGTCAAACAAACGTAAGAGCCTGGGCAGAATAATGAGTAGCAGGTCAATTTTACTGTGGACGGGATCTGGATAGACAATAACAAAAAGCCCGCTGAGGCAGCGGGCTTTGGCAATATCACGCTCTTTTAAGCGCTCGGGTTTCATGCAAGGGCTCGGCATCATAAACATACAACTGAAGACCGGCGTACGCTGCATACATCCCGAGTGTTACGCAGAAAAGAACGATCTTTTCTTTCTCACGGGACAAATAAGCAGACAAATCCTTTTGTTGTGTCGCCTGACCGCTATCCACTCTCAGCAGATACTTACCCAGCGACTTGCCTATCAGATTGTAACAGATAGCGCAGTAACCAAGGTATATCGCGATAAAGACCAGCAGCATTCCCAACACCATCAGCAACAAAATCGGCAGTGCAATGTCATCGTTCAACGACAGGCCGGAGGTTTGTTCACTGAAAAGCCCGGAAACCAACAACATCAGAACCGACATCACAACCTGAGTGAACATCTTGGCGATCATCAGATCGATGATAAAAGCGCCGGTTCGTCTGAATTTGTCACCAATACTCATTACTTGCCAAGTAGCGAGTTGATTTGAGCTTTGTAACCTGCAGCTTCAGCGCCGTAGATTGCCTGAATACCAGTGTCGCCCACTTTCACCAGACCACGAGCTCCCAGCTCTTGAGTCCAGTAATCGTTATCTTTCACTTGGTTAGCATCTTTAACAGAGATACGCAGACGAGTGATACACGCATCAACATCAACGATGTTATCAGCACCGCCCAGAGCTTCGATCATCAGTTTCGCTTTTTCGTTATCGCCCGCACCGCCTTTTGAAGCGTGGTAGTCTTTCTTCGATACTACCGCAACAGCACTGCCTTTACGGCCAGGTGTTTTCACATCAAACTTCAGGATGTACCAACGGAACACAAAGAAGTAAATGAATGCGTACGCGATACCAACCAGAGGAATGTAGAACCAGTTGTTGTCAACGCCCGTCAGGCCTGGAAGCATACCGAACAACGTAAAGTCAATGAAACCACCACTGAACGTCATACCCACTTTCACGTTCAGGATATCCATCAGCATGAACGACAGACCAGCCAGAGGTACGTGAATCGCGTAGTACAGTGCAGGTGACAGGAACAGGAAGGTAAATTCGATTGGCTCTGTGATACCAGTTAGGAATGCAGTCAGAGCAACAGAGAACAACAGACCACCTGCCGCTTTCTTGTTTTCATCATCCGCCAGTGTGTACATCGCGTAAGCCGCTGCAGGCAGACCGAACATCATGAACGGGAACTTACCAGTCATGAAGTTAGTTGACGTAAATTGTGAGAAGTCGCCATTTGCCAGAGAGGTAAAGAAGATGTTCTGGGTACCTTTGATCAGTTCGCCTGCGATTTCAGCTGTACCACCGATCTCTGTCTGCCACAATGGCAGGTAGAATACGTGGTGCAGACCAACAGGGATCAGCGAACGTTCAATGATACCGAAGATCAGCGAGGCAATGTAACCGTGACCAGCAGTTGTCATCTCACCCAGCGCTGCACCGATAGCACCGAATGCCGCACCGAAGAATGGCCAGATAAAGGTCAGAACGATACCGTAGAACAGAGCAGCAAACGCACTGATGATTGGCACAAAGCGTGCGCCACCGAAGAAGCCCAGGTAATCAGGCAGTTTCGCATCGTGGTATTTGTTGTGCAGAACAACAGTAATGGCACCAGCGATCAAACCACCAAATACACCCATACTCAGTGTGTTTGAGATACCCAGAATGTCAGCCAGTACGCCAGGGTATTCGCTGCCCATCAGTACCACAGTGTTAGTATCCAGGTTGATCATGTGCGCAACAACCAGCGTTTTCGCGATTGCAACGTTCATTACCAGGTAAGAGATCAGCGCTGCCAGTGCCGCTGCGCCTTTTTCAGCGCGTGCGAAACCGACGGCAATCGCCAAAGCAAACATGACTGGCAAGTTCGCAAATACGATACCACCAGCGGCTGTCATTACTTGTAGGAAGCTGTTTAACAAGCTTCCGTCTTGAAGCACACCGATGTTGTACGCTTCAATCATAGTCGGGTTGGTAAAACTACCGCCGATACCCAGCATGATACCCGCCGCAGGCAGCAGTGCTATGGGTAACATAATGGCTTGTGAAAGTTTACTAAAGAAACCTTTCATACGTTTATGCTCCTGATTAAGTTATTAGAATTGTTGGGTTCTAACGGCACACCCCCGTAGCCTAAATGTTAGCACCCAATGAAAATGTAACCACGTATTGCATTATATTTTCCGGCTCTAAATATATCTTGATGGTCCTCAAACTTTCTAGCCAGTTACGGAAATAAGTTTCAAAGTAATAGACAGATCACAGTCCCTCTT